>JAZRTL010000245.1:0-7365 GCA_045652025.1 Eubacteriales bacterium | reverse complement strand
GCGGGAAAACAAAAATTCTCGTCGCTACATCGGTTATCGAGGTTGGCGTTGACGTTCCCGAGGCAACGGTTATGGTTGTCGAAAACGCGGAATGCTTTGGTCTTTCCCAGCTTCATCAGCTTCGCGGACGAATAGGGCGAGGTAATCGCAGATCGGTTTGTATTCTCGTGAACCGCAAATCGAGCGATGAATCGGTCGATCGCCTTTGTATAATGCGCGATACCTCGGATGGCTTTAAGGTTGCCGAGGCGGATTTAGAGCGTCGCGGACCGGGCGATTTCTTTGGCGAGCGTCAAAGCGGGGAATTCTCCTTTGCTTGCTCGGGAATAACCGACGTTTCAACAATTTCCGAAACCGATGGCTTGCTAAAGCAAATACTTTCGGATAAAGAAAACCCGGAATACCTTCCGTTGCTTAACGGCGCAAAGGAATTTCTTGAAAGGACGGGCGTAGAGCTGACCGTTAATTGATATATGAAAATTGGTAATTTAGAATTCAAGCACGGCTTGTTTTTGGCTCCTATGGCGGGGATAACCGACCACGCCTTCCGTTCGGCTTGCATTAGCGCGGGCGCAGAGGGGGTTACAACCGAGCTGATCAGCGCAAAGGGCGTTTATTACGGCGATAAAAAAAGCAAATTGCTTGCAAGGGTGTTCGAGGACGAGCGTCCCTGCGCTATCCAAATTTTCGGTAGCGAGCCGAATATTATGGCAGAGGCGGTTAAAATACTTTCGTCGCTCTCGCCCGAGTATTTCGATATAAATATGGGTTGCCCCGTTCCGAAATTGGTAAAGAACGGAGAGGGAAGTGCGCTAATGCGCTCGCCCGAGCTTTGCGAGCGTATTGTCGATGCGGTTTGTAACGCTACCGATAAGCCGGTTACGGTTAAAATGCGAAGAACCTGCGATGACGAAAACCCCGAAGCCGCAATTAACGTTGCCCTTGCTTGCGAGCGCGCGGGTGCTTGCGCGGTTTTTCTCCATGGAAGAAGCCGTTCCCAAATGTATTCGGGCGTTGCGGATAGGGCAATTATAAAAAAGGTGAAAAACGAGCTTAAAATACCTGTTATCGGCAACGGCGACGTTAATTCCTACGAGTCTTATCTTGCAATGAAGAACGAAACGGGATGCGACGGCGTTATGATAGGCAGAGGTGCCTATGGCTCGCCTTGGGTGTTTACCGAAATTATTTCAAAGCTCGAGGGTAAGGAATACAGCGAGCCGACAAACGCTCAAAAGAAGGCGGTTTTAATTCGCCAGCTTGAAATGGCAATAAGCGAAAAGGGAAACGTTGCGGTTAACGAATTTCGCCACCACCTTTTGCAATATTGTAAGGGCTTTTCGGGCTCCGCAAAGCTTCGTAAGGAGATTTCCTTGTTAACCTCGCCCCGCGCGGTGCTCGATGCAATCGATTCGGTGTTCGATTGACGGCTTGACTTTTTTTGATAAATATGTAATAATTAAAACAATACTATTTTATGGATAAAGAAATGACTTTTTCGGATATACATATTCATCTGCTTTACGGTGTCGATGACGGAAGCGCTACAATCGAGGAAATGAAAGCCCTAACAGATTACGTCTATTCCTATGGAACGCGCTATTTGTGTGTAACCCCCCATTGCTGTCCCGCAATGTTTGGGGATAACCGTGCTTCGACCGAGCAAAGCTTTTTAGAGCTTAAAACCTATTGTGCCGTAAAATATCCCGATTTGGCTTTGTCGCTCGGCAACGAGCTTTATTGTAGCGGCGATAATCTTTCTTGGATAAAAAGCGGATATTGCAAAACGATGGGGTTGTCGAGGTTCGTTCTTTTGGAGTTCGATGAATTTTCCCCCGTTAGCGCAATTTCAAAGGCGGCAAAGGCGGCGCTTAATTCGGGCTACGTTCCTATAATTGCCCATACCGAGCGCTATATAAAGCTTGGCGTGAAGGCGGTCGAGCAGCTTCGCCGCGACGGCGCGAAAATACAGGTTAATACGGTTGCCGATTTGGGCGGTGCGCTTGCGCTTGGCGAAAAGCGCCGTTTAAATAGGTTGCTAAAAAATCGGCTTGTCGATTTCGCCTCGACCGATGCACAAAATATAAATACTCGAAAGCCATATATGGTTGAATTTTATAATGCTGTAACGAAAAAATACGGCGAGGAATATGCAAAAGCCATTTGCTGTTTAAATGCGGTAGAATTGCTCTTTAATAAAACGGAGGATTTAAAATGAACGAGTCCAATAACGGAAAAATCACTTTAAAAACCATAACGCTTAAGGATTTGTGGAACGTCCTGCGCGGATGCTTTATTTTGGTGCTTATCGCGGCGGTGCTCGCTACCGGCGTGGGCTATTTTGTTGCAAAGCTCAACTATAAACCGATGTATTCTTCCACCGCAAAGGTCTTCTTGGTTGGTGTTTACGAGGGCGATTTCGATATTAACCAGTTCGCTAACGACTATAACGTTGCGTTCCGTATTATCGATGAATGTGTTATTATGCTTAAAAGCCGTACCGTGCTTGACGCTGTTGGCGACGATTTGGGTATTTCCAACGGATATTCGAACCTAAACGGCTCGGTTAGCATCACTAACCCCGAGGAAACTCGTGTTATTAACATAACCGCGACCGCTTCGAGCCCCCAAAAAGCAAAGCAAATAGTAGATAGCGTTTGCAAATGCGGCGCAAAGGCAATTAACGATATGTTCGCTTACGACCAATTCCGCGTTTTCGAGGAAGGCACTATAAGCAACTGGCCTATCAACAATATCGGCCCGATGACCTATGCTAAATACGGTGTTATCGCGGCGGCGCTTGTATATTTTATTTTCCTTGCTATCTTCTTGTTCGACAACTATATCTATACGGAAGAGGATATCGAAACCTATCTCGGTCTTTCGGTAATCGGCGATATTCCCGATGCGAACGAATCGGATAAGCGCAAAAAGAAATATTCAAATTATAAGGGCTACCAAGAGGGTGGCGGATCATATACCCAAAATCACGGTAAATCGGATGGAAGATAAGGAGGGCGAGCTATGGAACCTATTAAGCTAAAATTACCCGGCGAAAACGATTTCTTTACCGAGGAAGCGTTTAAGGTGCTCCGTACCAATTTACAGTTCTGCGGTCAAGACGTTAGAGTTATTTGTATCACAAGCTGTAACGAAAACGACGGTAAAAGTACTATCGCGCTACGCATTGCAAAAAGCTTTGCCGAGCTCGATAAAAAGGTTCTTCTTATCGATGCCGATATGCGTAAATCGGTTATGGCGGGAAGAAACACCACCGTCGAGGAGCACGATGGTCTTTGTGAGGTGTTAACGGGTATGCGTTCTATTTCGGAATGTCTCTATCCCGTTGTTAATACAAAAATGCATATCCTTTTTGCAGGTCAATATCCCCCCAACCCCGTCGAGCTTTTAAGCGGTAAATATTTCGCGGCTCTAATTTCGGAATGCCGTAAGGTTTACGATTATATCATAATCGATACACCCCCTCTCGGTCAGGTTATCGATGCCGCCGTCGTTGCCGAAAAGTGCGATGGATGCGTGCTCGTTATCGGTAACTCCAAGGTGCATTACAGAAGCGCCCAAGATGTTGTTGAACAAATTAACAAGAGCGGTTGTAAAATGCTCGGCGTTGTTCGTAATACGAGAAGATATTCCAAAAAGAAATATTACTATCGTAAATACTACCGCTACGAAAGCAGAAAAAACAAAGATAACCCCTACAAATATAAAATATAACCTTAAAAGCCGTTTTGCTAAACCCAAAACGGCTTTTCGTTTTGTCGCGCAACGGCTGTTTTTCGGAAATTTTTCCGCTCGCTTTGCTTGTAAAGGGGAAAAACAACCAAATTAATCGGCGAAGGTCATAGAAGCGTAAACCGCATTTTGTTCAAAACGCCGAAAATCTTTTAGTATAAGATTGTTTGCGATTAAATATTTACAAATTGCAATGATTGTGGTAAAATGATAAGCGACGGTGTTTTCGTCAAAATACTTCCCAAAAGGAGAGCAATTATGAAAAAAGCATTATCAAGAGCTTTGTCGCTCGTATTAATGTTAAGCTTGTTGCTTCCCTGTATGGTGTTTTTCGCACCTAATGCTTTAGCGGCAGAATACAGAGTTGCATATCAAAACGGCCCGTCTTCATCTTATAAGGCGAGCAAATATTACCAAAACTTCCTTAAAGTGCCTCTTACAGGCGACGGTCGTACCGATACCGTAGCATTGGCGCTTTCTCAGATGGGCTACCACGAAGGCGGCTCCACCAGCGATATGGCGGGTAACTCCTCCAGCAGAGGTAACTTTACCGAATATAACTGGAACCTCGGCGCCTTTATGACAGGTGGCTATAACTATGAATGGTGCGCTACCTTCTGTTCGTGGGCACTTTTCCAAGCAAAGCAGACTGCACACGGTACAGGTACAAGAGACCTTTGCCGTTACCACAAAGGCGAATCTACGTACATTTGGCGTGAAGTAGGATGTTCTCCTTGGGTTTATAACCTCCAAAAAGCAGGCCGTTGGAAATATTCCAAATACTACGGCGGCTCCTATGCGCCTCAGCCCGGCGACCTTATCTTCTTCCGCAGCGCAGCTCACATTGGTATGGTCGTTTATTCCGACAGTAGCTACGTTTACACCATCGAGGGTAACACCAGCGACGCGGCAGGCGTAGAACCCGCAGGCGGCGGCGTTTACTTCAAGAGCTATGCTATCGGCTCCAGCTCTATCGACGGTTATGGCGCGCTTCCTTATAAGACCAACGCTTCTGCTCCCAAGGTAGACTATTCGGGTAAGAACCCCACCGCAGGTCTTTGGATGACCAATGCGACTAAGTACATCTATAGCGATGCTGCTTGTACTGTTGATACCGGCAAGAGAATTCCTCGTTTCACTATGATCGAAGCAACCGGCGTTGCATCCAGCAGAAAAGCTATCAAGGTTAGCTATAACGGTACCACAGGTTATATTGCATTGAATAACGACCGTGTTATTCAGCTTACTTCCACTACCTCTGTTGACCCTGCACTTCAAGAATCCAGAGATAAATTGCAGGCGTTGGTAGATACCGTTTCCGGTATTTCCTATAAGGATTACACCGATGACAGACTTGCTACTCTTCGTTCTAAATACAACGATGCTCAGGCAGTTCTCGTTAACGAAAATGCTACCAAGGCGCAATACGATAACGCTTATACCGCATTAAACGCGGCATATAACGATAAGAGTGCTAACAGCGTTCGCGGTGTATATATCAGCGGCGTTAATACCCGTGTAACCAACGGTCAGGCGGTGTTGTTCACCTCCAAGTTCGGTACTATTTCTACCGAAAATGCTTCTCACAGCTGGACTGCTAACATCCGTGCTAAGTGGAATGACCAAATAAACGGTTACCTCGCAGTAGGCGTTACCAGCGGTGCTGGTCCCGAAAATACTCCTTCTGTAACTCTTGCAGAGGATGAAATTCTTATCGCAGTTCATAACTGGGAAAAGGAAGGCGATACCAATATTCCCGCATCCGAATATCCCGTTATCGGTAGCTACGATAACTATATAAACGCTTGGATCCCCGAATACGGCGGATATAAGATAAACTTTAACGGAGTTAACCTCCAAAACGGTATTCTTGATATCGGTGCATACATCTCCTTTGAAAAGGTAGATGCAACCCCCGGCGCTTCCGTTGGTACTAACATTGCGTTCAAGAAGAACTACACCACTACCGGTCTTTATGCCGAAAACGGTAACGTTCTCTGGCCCGATGAAGATGGTGTTTCTTTAACCAACGGTTTGGTTACAGGCAAGGATGCGGGCTTCGATCACACCGAATTTGCAGGATTTAATGCAAACAGCGAAGAATACGTAAACGATGGATACGCTTCCATCACCGTTGACCTTGGCCGTAATTACGAAATTAATAAGGCAATCGCTCACGTAGCAAGTAAATATAATCAAGCAGCTGCAGGTGTTTATGCGCCCGGAACTCTTGAAATCTACGTTTCTAACAATAAGAGTAGTTGGAATAAGGCGGGCTCCGTTTCTATTACTGATAACATAGAGATTGCAACCCTTATCGTTCAGATTGACTTTACTGAACCCGTATATGGTAGATATATTCAATATCGCCTTTCCGACACTTTAAGCTGGATTATGGTTTCCGAAGTAGAAGCATACGGTGCGGAATCTAACAATATCACCCCCGATCCCACCCCCGATCCCGATCCTACTCCCGATCCCGATCCCACTCCCAATCCCGATCCTACTCCCGATCCTGATCCCACTCCCGATCCCGACCCCGGCTTCGATGAGGAGCCCGAGGTTGAGGTTATGCTCGGCGACGTAAACGATAGTAAGGAAATCGACAGTATGGACTACGTTCTCGTTAAGCGTGCATATTTCGGCACCTTCGGATTCACCGAGGACCAAATGAAAGCCGCTGACGTTAACGCCTCCGGCGATATCGATTCTATGGACTACGTTCTTATCAAACGTGCTTATTTCGGTACATTTGCATTTGAATAATTAAATATAAAGCTTTAAAAGCCGAGGAAATCTCCTCGGCTTTTGCTTTTTGTTGTTGGAGCTTTGTAATCTCGGCGTAAACTATTGCTACTCTTAAAGTGCTTGATTTTTTTAAAATATGTGCTATACTGATTATAATTAATGCTTTTTAACGAAAAGGAAATTGCTATGATAAAGGACCGTAACGGAAGCATTGTCGGCTCGGACGATGGGCAGGAGGCGTTTTTAACCTTTCTGTATAATAACCCGCTCGGCAGAGCGCTTTTAAAGCTTCTGTCCCGTAGGTTTATTTCCGAGCTTGGCAGAGTATATATGAATTCCGCCCTTTCCAAGCCGAGAATTAAAAAGATAATAAAAAGCGCAAATATAGATATGTCGGATTACGAAACCCGCGAGTTTTCTTCCTTTAACGATTTCTTTATAAGAAAGATACTTGATGGAAAAAGAACGGTTGATTTAAATCCCAACTCCGTTATTTCTCCTGCCGATTCAAAGCTTACCGTTTACGATATAACCGAGGATTCGGTTTATACAATAAAGGGTTGTAAATATAATATCCTAAATCTGTTGGGCGGCGATAAGGAGATAGCAAAAGAATTCGTTGGCGGTACGGCGTTCGTTTTCCGCCTTTCTGTCGATAATTATCATCGCTATTGCTTTACCGATAACGGAAAAATTCTTTTAAACCGCTTTATCCCTGGTATTTACCATACCGTTAACCCAATCGCGCTCGAAAAGGTCGACGTTTACGGAAAAAACAGCCGCGAGCTTACCGTTTTGGAAACCGAAAATTTCGGCCGCGTTGCCTATATAGAGGTTGGCGCGATGATGGTCGGAAGAATTAAT
>JAZRTL010000244.1:0-4323 GCA_045652025.1 Eubacteriales bacterium | reverse complement strand
AAGCATTAAGCCGAAATACAAGCAGCCCTTAAAGGTTCTGCCCTCGGAATTCATTGCGCTTACAGTAGGAAGGAATATTTTCTCGATACATTCTGTAGCAACAGATTCGGTATAATAGGGGTTAGGCGCGATAGTGCCCATACCACCGGTATTAAGGCCCGTATCGTTTTCGCCGATACGCTTATGGTCCATAGAGGATACCATAGGAACTACGGCTTTACCGTCTGTAAATGCAAGCACGGAAACCTCGGGTCCTTCTAAAAATTCCTCGATAACGATACGGTCGCCGCTCTTACCGAACGCTTTATCGCACATCATCGCTTTAACCGCGTCAACCGCTTCCTCACGAGTGAACGCGATAATAACGCCCTTACCGAGTGCAAGGCCATCCGCTTTAATAACCGTAGGAATCGGGCAGGTTGCAACATATTCGAGCGCATTTTCTACGTTATCGAACACCTCGCAAGCCGCGGTGGGAATATTATATTTCTTCATTAAATTCTTGGAAAAGACCTTACTGCCTTCGATAATTGCGGCATTTGCCTTAGGTCCAAAGCAAGCGATTCCCTTTTCCTCGAGCGCGTCTACGCAACCGAGCACCAAGGGGTCATCGGGCGCAACGACAGCGTAATCGATTTTATTCTCAAGAGCAAAATTAACGATTTTATCTATATCCTTCGCGCCGATATTAACGCAGGTAGCGTCTGCGGCGATACCGCCGTTACCGGGGAGCGCAAAAATTTCTTCAACCGATTTATTTTCCTTGAGCTTTTTGATGATGGCATGCTCTCTTCCGCCGCCACCTACAACAAGTATTTTCATATTATTTCTCCAAAAATATTAGTGGTGGAAAAGACGCATTCCGGTAAACGCCATCGACATACCGTATTTATTACAGCAATCGATAACCGCATCATCGCGGATAGATCCGCCCGGTTCAGCGATATATTTTACGCCGCTCTTATAAGCGCGCTCGATATTATCCGAGAACGGGAAGAACGCATCCGAGCCAAGAGCAACGTTTTCGACAGAATCGAGATATTCGCGAATTTCCTTATCGGTAAGAGGCGCGGGCTGTTCGGTAAAATACTTTTGCCAATTACCGTCGGCACAAACGTCCTCTTCGTTACGGTTGATATAACCGTCGATAACGTTATCTCTATCTGCTCTGCCAAGGTCGCTGCGAAGCGGAAGGTTAAGCACCTTTTCGTGTTGACGAAGGAACCAAGTATCTGCCTTAGTGCCCGCCAAGCGAGTACAATGGATTCTAGATTGTTGACCTGCGCCAACGCCGATTGCTTGGCCATCAACGGCATAGCAAACAGAATTGGATTGGGTATATTTAAGGGTGATAAGTGCGATTATAAGGTCGCGGATTGCGCTTTCGGGCATATCCTTATTTTCGGTAACGATATTGGAAAGAAGCTCTTTATTGATTTCGAAGTTGTTTCTTCCCTGCTCGAAGGTAATACCATATACCTGCTTACGTTCAACCTCTGCGGGAACGAAGTCGGGATCGATTTTAACGATATTATAAGCACCCTTGCGCTTTGCTTTTAGGATTTCAAGCGCTTCGGGCTCGTAACCGGGGGCGATAACGCCATCCGAAACCTCGCGAGCGATCATTTTCGCGGTAGTAACGTCGCAAACATCGGAAAGTGCAACCCAGTCGCCGAAGGAACACATTCTATCGGTACCTCTTGCTCTTGCATAAGCGCAAGCGAGGGGCGAAGCATCCAAGCCCTCGATATCATCGACAAAGCAAGCTTTTTTGAGCTTATCCGACAAAGGAATGCCAACAGCGGCAGAGGTGGGGCTTACATGCTTGAAAGAGGTAACCGCGGGCAAACCAAGAGCCGCTTTAAGCTCCTTTACGAGCTGCCAAGAATTGAAAGCATCGAGAAAGTTAATAAAGCCGGGTCTGCCGTTAAGAATTTCGATAGGAAGCTCGCTTCCATCGTGCATATATATTTTTGCGGGCTTTTGGTTAGGGTTACAGCCGTATTTTAGTTCAAATTCTTTCATTTTCCGTTTCCTCTTATTTGTTTTTATTGATTATGATTTCGGTGGGTTCGCTACCATCAAGCGGAATAGCGCGAACAAACAGCGAAACCTTATTATCTTCGTTAAGGTTATTCCACACCAAATCTGCCAATTCCTCGGCGGTGTTGGGAAGTTCAACCTCCTCGGGCTCGCCATAGAAGGAAGGAATGGGATTACCGTCGCATTTATAGGTATGGATAAAATGGCCTATGCCGTCTTCGGGAACATAGTTATAGAAATAGCGTCTGCAGGATTCGGGTCTGCCGTCCGCACTCTTTAAAATCGAGAGCTTATATGTAAAGCAATTACGCTTAAAGCAATAATAAAGCGCACCGGAAATTCTGGGGGTGAAGTTAGGCGCATCCGGCTCGAACTCACGAGTATAAAGAGAGTCTTCGAAGGTCTTGCCTTCGTTTATGAAATCAAAAATAGTGTTGGTCTGGTCGCCGTTGGTGATAATATCGATATTACCGCCCGAAGTGGTTAAATAAGGATTGTAGATTATCAAGCTGGGGTCTTCGAGCTTGGATTCATCAAACGCCTTGGTTCGCATACCGCCGTCGAAGCGTTCGAAGATACGGTTACGGGAGTTTGCACTTCTACCCATAATGAAATATGCTATCATTGCATTTTTGCCATCTGCAGATTTACCAACAATAATACCTCTGCCGGGGTAAGAATTTTCGCTCAAAAGTGTTTTAAGATCGAACATTGCCATTTTAATCATTCTCCTTTATATAGACCTTATTGTTTTCGACAGTAATTTTTTCATCACAGAACAGCCCAACCGCTTTGGGAAGTATCTTCCATTCTGCCTCTTGCATAATTCTAAGCTGAAGTGATTCGGGCGTATCGTCGGGTTTAACCTCGACCGCCTTTTGCAAAACTATTGGGCCCGCATCACATTCGGGAGTAACGATATGGACCGTTGCGCCCGAAACGCGAACGCCCTTTTCGAGCGCCGCCTCGTGAACACGAAGACCGTAATATCCCTTACCGCAAAAAGACGGTATTAACGCGGGATGCACGTTTAAAATTTTATTTGGGAAAGCGTTATATACTTGTTCATCAATGATAGTAAGAAAGCCCGCAAGAACAACCAGATCGATATTCGCGGCTTGCATTACTTCGACAAGTGCTTTGGAATACGCCCCTATCGTTTCGTAATCCTTACGAGCGAGGACAACCGAAGCGATACCGTTATTTGCCGCCCTCTCGAGCGCATACACGCCCGCTTTGGACGCGATAACCAAGGTTATTTCCCCGTTGCCAATCTCTCCGCGCTTTTGTGAATCGATCAATGCTTGCAAATTAGTTCCGCCACCCGAAACCAAAACTGCAATTCTTTTCTTTGAATTCGACATAACGACTTCCCTTTCCATAATACAACAATAGCATAGGCACTCAAAGTGCCTATGTCATTGTTAAGACGCGATATGTTATTAAAGTATAATTTTTTCTTCAGATTCGATAATTTCGCCGATAACGTAAGCATCGATACCGTTATCCTTAAGGATCGCGATTGCCTTTTCTGCTTCTGCGGCAGGAACGGTGATGCTCATACCAACACCCATATTAAAGGTGTTATACATATCACGTTCGGGGATATTACCCTTTTCTGCGATAAGATCGAAGATAGGCAACACCTTAACGGCGCTCTTATCGATCTTTGCACCCAAACCGTCGGGAATGCTACGAGGAATATTTTCGTAAAAGCCACCGCCGGTGATATGGGAAATACCCTTAACGTCAACCTGCTCGAGCAACGCGAGAACGGGCTTTACATATATCTTGGTAGGAACCAAGAGAGTTTCCGCGATAGTCTTGCCGCCAAGACGATCGCAAGGAACGTAAAGCTCGGGGTTATTGTTATCGATATCGAATACCTTACGGCAAAGCGAAAAGCCGTTGGAATGGATACCGCTGGAGGGCAACGCGATAACAACGTCGCCTGCTTGCATACGCTTATTATCGATAACCTTCTTTTTATCTACGATACCAACGGTAAAGCCGGCAAGGTCATATTCATCAACAGGCATCATACCGGGGTGCTCCGCGGTTTCGCCACCGATTAAAGCCGCGCCGGATTGAACGCAGCCCTCTGCAACACCTGCAACGAGCTCTGCAATTATTTCGGGGTGGTTCTTGCCGCAAGCGATATAGTCCAAGAAGAAGAGCGGCTTTGCGCCAACGCAAATAACGTCGTTCACACACATTGCTACGCAATCGATACCGATAGTATCGTGCTTATCCATAAGGATAGCGAGCTTTAGCTTTGTA
>JAZRTL010000243.1:0-2881 GCA_045652025.1 Eubacteriales bacterium | reverse complement strand
AAGTCGTTTCTGATAATACAATTACCGTATTAAAGGACAATGCGGTTATCGAAACAGTTGATAAATCTAATATAGACAAGTCGGGCGAGCCGATTAGCGTTTTTATTACAAAGGATAATTATAAGGCATTTTCAGAAGCGTTCCTTTCGGTTTGCACTATTTCGCTTTGCGACAAAGTAAACGTTAACAATGTTGTTCGTTTTTCTTGTCAAAACGATATAAATAACCTCGTTGCCGCTGCAATCGGCTATTATTCTGCAGTTGGTCAATTAAAATATAAGAACGTTAGACGCCTATTTACAAGCGATAAAAGAACTTCTGTTGCGGTGCCTCGTCCTTTGGTTGCAGATGGCGATTATTTCTATCTGCTTCGTCTTCGTATGGATGAAGAAGGACTCCCCGAAAGACCTCATCTTGCTCAGCTTAACTATTACCTTGGTATAAAGAAGAACGAAGGGATAATAAAAAATGTCCTCCCTGTAAGAGAGAACATTTTGTCTTTATTAAACCGTCTCGGTGGTGAAGGATTAAGCTTCGAAACGCTCTTAAATCTACCCGAAAATAGCTACGGTGTGGTTGTGAGCGTTCCCAGAGGAGAATCGGTTAACGGAATCAAATTGGGATATTTTAAAAATATTGAACAATCTGACCAATGCCCTCAAGAATAATATCGGGGGCATTTTCCTCGTTTACGTCTTCTATTTTTGTTTCGCCTGTTAGCACCAAAACCGACATAAGACCGTTGTTTTTGCCAAGTGCAATATCGGTATAAAGTCTGTCGCCGACAATAGCGGTTTCGCTAAATGGTACGCCGAACAATTCGGATATCATATCCGCAGTTTCCTTGTGGGGCTTACCAAAATATTTGGGCAAAACGCCTGTCGAAGCGGTAATTAATGCCGCAATAGCACCGCTATCGGGAATAAAACCGTTTTCGGTAGGGCAGTTATAATCGGGGTGAGTGCAATAGAAGCTTGCACCGTTCCTAATTAAATCGCAAGCGATAACAAGCTTTTCGTATGTGAGCGTTGTATCGAAGGAGCTAACTACAATATTAGCTTTTTCGGAAAGCTCGATGCCCGCATCAATAAAGGATTGCTCGAGCGCGGGCGTACCTACAAGATAAACGGGCTCGTTAGGTCTGTTTCTTTTTAAATATTCAATCGTAACGTCGCCTGCGGTAACAACGTCACTTCTTACCGCACCAAAGCCCATACGGTTTAGCTTATCAACGTAGTTTTGGGGGTTCTTGCTCGCGTTGTTAGTAAAGAATACAACTCTTCTGCCTGTTTCGCGAGCGGTTTTAACAAATTCAACAGCGTTAGGTAAAATTTTGTCGCCAAGATAAATTGTGCCGTCCATATCAAGCACAAATAGTTTGATTTTTTTCAATTCGCTCTTGTCCATTTTTGTTACTCCATAAGTTGTTTATATTTGTATTATAATTAAAACGCATCGCGTTTTCAATCTAAAATTTAATTAATTCTATAAATTTTATCATTTATATCGAATAATGTTGAAAATCTGTTGGTATTATGGTATTATTCGGTAGTAAAATCAGTTCGAGGTATAATTTAATGGGAAGTAGTAAAACGTCTTCTAAGACGTCGAAGTTAATGTTTTCTAATTGCCACGCGGTAGTTATGATATATATGTTGGTTATGTTTATGTTGTTCCCGTTCTTTCTAACCAACTACTACGGCAATGCAAGAAGAGATAAGTTTTGGTTTTTCGTTATAGCAACCTCTGTTGCGGCGATTATATTGCTTTTCCTTTTGTTGTTTAACTTTATTAAAAGCAAAATGAACAGCAGATGTGCGGGTTTAAGCCAATTTGGGCCGTTTTCGATAAGCATTTCGGATATTGGTATTATAAGCTTCTTTATTGCGACCTTGATTTCCGCGTTGCTTGCAAGCTTGTCCGGTGGCGATTTCAGCGTATATTTTATCGGTAGTAACGGTAGAAATATGGGCGTTTTGGCGATATTGATGATGTTGCTGGCATATTTTATGATATCGCGTTTCTTCTATTGTAAAAAATACGTTTTCCTTTTCGTTATTTTCGCGATGGCGATTATGAGCTATATTGCAATAGTTAATTTCTATTACTTCGACCCGTTAAACATCTTCGCGCAATACACAAAAAGCGAATCTGTAATTCTTAACTTTACTTCTACGATAGGCAATAAAAACTATTTATCTGCAATGATTTGTGTTGCGTTGCCTTTTTCTATCGGATTATCTCTTGCAACAAATGATAAGCTAACACGTATTTTATCCTACGTTAGCGTTGCAATTCAATTTATGGCGTTAATTGTAGCAACGAGTGACGGCGGTTTTCTTGGTTGCTTTATCGCAATCGCTGTTATCTTTGTAGTTGTTTGTAAGGACTTTAAAAAGCTCTCTAAGCTCTTTATATGTCTTGCGGTTATGACAACGGCTTCTAAGCTTTTGTGGGTATTCGACCTAATTATGAAGGGGAATAACAAGGGATATACAAGCTTTTCAAAGCTCTTTATATATAACAACTATCTCTTTGCTTTAATTCCCGTTTTCGTTGGCTTGGCAATACTTTGCGCTAAAATAAAGCAGAATGAAAAGCTTTCGGGTATTATTTTCAGGTGTGTGATTTCTGTTGCTGTTGTTGCGGTTTTGGTGTGTGTGTTCTTCTTCGTTTACTATTCTGTAATCGATACAACATCTAAGCTCGATGGATTCCTTTCCTTCTTCCGCTTTGACGAGGATTGGGGTACACACAGAGGATTCTTCTGGATTAAATCGTTCGAAGCTTTTTCGGAATTCGATATTCGCGAGATTTTGTTTGGTGTAGGCCCCGATTGATTTGGCGATGCGTTCTCGCAATATTACGGCGAGCTATATTC
>JAZRTL010000242.1:0-10314 GCA_045652025.1 Eubacteriales bacterium | reverse complement strand
GATATTAATAGACATGGGCTTTTCGGTAAAGACGTGTTTACCGCGCTTACTGCATTCAATCGAAACGATAGGGTGCAAGTAGTGAGGCAAGCAGATATGTACTACGTCGATTTCCTCGTTTTCGAGCATTTCGATATAATCGTAATATGCTTTAACGCCAAATTCTTGTGCCTTTGCATCGGCTCTGTCCTTCTTAACGTCGCAAACTGCAACGAGCTCCGCGTTGGGACATCTAACGATACTTACCGCGTGCATAGGGAAAATATTGCCACAGCCAACGATGGCAGCTTTATACTTTTTCATAATATACCTCTTTATTTGAATATTACAAGGCGATTTTAACATAAATATTGGGAATGTCAAGAGTTTTAATAAATTATCTTCTGAAAAGTTTATTTATTTTAGCAAAATAAGAAGCGTCTATATTTGCCACCGTATCGGCAGTTGTACGGAACTGCCATTTACCGCTATCGTCGCCGGGAACGTTCATTCTTGCATCGCTACCGAAGCCGCACATATCCTGAAAAGGAATTATTGCAAGGATTGCGCTTGAGCGCCAAACAGATTCGATAATCTTACGGCAGGCGGGCGCGTTATAGCCGCCCATACCCCAATCGCCGTGGTCGAACCCAACGTAATCGAGCGCGAATTTACGCTCCTCCTCGCTTGCCTCCCAAAGCCAGCCGAGAAGGGTATTATTATCGTGAGTACCAGTATAGGCAATGCAATTTTCGGGATAGTTATGCGGAAGATGCGAGGAATTATCGTTAGGGTCGAAGCCAAATTGAACGATACGCATTCCGGGGAAGCCGCTATCCGAGAGAAGCTTTATAACGTCCTCGCCGAACTCGCCAAGATCCTCGGCAATTATCGGAACGTCGCCAAGCGATTTTTTAACCGCCTTGAAGATAGACATTCCGGGTCCCTTCATCCATTTACCCTCTTTTGCGGTTTTCGCGTTGCCGGGGATTGCCCAATAGGATGCGAACGCGCGGAAATGGTCGATACGAAGCATATCGTAAAGCTCGAAGGAGCGCTTTATACGCTTTATCCACCAATCGTAGTTGGTTGCTTTATGGTATTTCCAATTATAAAGCGGGTTACCCCAAAATTGACCGTCCTCCGAAAAATAATCGGGCGGGCATCCCGCCACGCGAGCGGGGTTATAGGTTACGGGGTCGATATCGAACAGCTCGGGGTTTGCCCAAACGTCCGCACTATCGCGCGAAACGTAAATAGGCATATCGCCGATAATTGTAACGCCAAGCGCGTTAATTGCTTTTTTCGTTTCTTCCCATTGGGTATAGAAAAGATATTGAATAAAGCCGTGGTATCTTATCTCCTCCGAAAGCTCATCGGCAAGCAAAAGCGCTTCGGAATAGGTTCTTCCCCTACCCCAATCCCAAAAGCGAGCGCCGCTATGCTCCGCCTTTAGCGCACGGTAAAGGCAATGGGAAAACAAACCCTTTTGCTCGATAAAATCATCTATTTCCTTTAGCTTTGCATTATCCAACCTCGAATACGCCAAGCGGAAGATTTGCTCGCGCTTTTCCCTTGCAAAAGCGTAATCGGCGGTATAGGGCGAGCCGCGGTAGATATTCGTTTCGGATTCTTTTACGGTTATATAGCCGTGGTCCGCCATCAAGCGCGGGCTTATATAAAGCTCGTTGCCCGCAAAAGCGCTATCCGAGCCATAGGGCGAGTTAGCGTAATCAAGCGGGGTGAACGGAAGCACCTGCCAGCAGGAAAAGCCCATCTCTTTTATTTTCTTTGCAAAATTAACAGCTTCCTTACCGAAAACGCCAACGCCGTATTCGGACGGGATTGCGGAAATGCTCATAAGCACGCCGCTGCTTCTTTTAGTTATACTCATAAAATTCTCCTTTTAGAAGAAACTTTAAGTAATTATAACTCAATTCCCCAAAATAATCAAGATTTTAGCAAAATAAAAGACCGACGGAATAAACGTCGGTCTAATTTATTTACGCTTGTTTTTTAGAGGTAATCTTATTAAGAATATAGGTTATTATAATAAGAGCGCCCACAACAACGAAGATGCCCAACATACCAAGCCCCATATATTTGATTTCGCGGGTGAAGTTCGCGAAATTGGGGGTTAAATCGCCAATATCTAAGTTAGCGTGGGTCGCTTCGATAGCGGTTATAACGGTAACAACCGCGTAATTGGTAAGCTCGGTTTTGCCCGCTTCGTAAACAAGTGCGGAATCGTTAACCTTGGAAAGCGCAAGGTATTGGTCGGCAGTAAGATCGTATTCACCGCTCCAAATAACGCCCTCGTTCTTACCCGAGGTGAAAATACCGTAAATTACCATTTTGCTTTGCTCGCCGGGGACAACGGTGATAGTGGTAACCGAAAGACCCTCGACCTCTAAAACCTCGCAAAGCTTTGCATTAATATCGTTAACGGAGTAATTCTTTTGCTCGGTTGCTTCGTTAGCAAGCGCGAAGGTGGAAGCGAGCGAAAGCACAAGAATTAAAGTTGTAAATACAAGTAATAATTTCTTCATTTTTTACCCCCCTATTAACCGAAGAAGTTAAGGATCATACCGCCCGCGATAACCGATGCGATCTGGCCCGAAACGTTAACGCCCGTGGATTGCATAAGAAGGAAGTTTTGGGGGTCTTCCTTAAGCGCCATTTTATGAACAACACGGCCTGCCATAGGGAACGCCGAAATACCTGCGGCACCAATCATGGGGTTGATTTTTTTCTTTAAGAAAAGGTTTAGGAATTTCGCAAACAAAACGCCGCCCGCGGTATCGAAGATAAACGCGATAAGGCCAAGACCCATAATGAGAAGAGTTGCGGGTTGGAGGAACTTATCGGCTTGCATTTGGCAAGCGATGGTAATACCGAGGAAGATAGTAACAAGGTTTGCAAGAACCTTTTGTGCGGTTTCGGAAAGCGAATCCAAAACGCCGCATTCACGGATTAGGTTACCGAACATAAGGAAGCCGATAAGCGATACCGAATCGGGAGCAACAAGACTCGCAATAACCGTTAGAATGATGGGGAACAAAATCTTTGTCGTTTTGGAAACGGGAGCTTGAACGTACTCCATTCTTATCATACGTTCCTTTTTGGTAGTAAGAAGCTTAATAACAGGGGGTTGGATAATGGGAACGAGCGCCATATAGGAATATGCCGCAACCATTATCGCACCGATATAGTGAGAATCGAGCGCTTGTGCAACAACGATAGAAGTAGGACCGTCAGCCGCACCGATAATAGCGATAGAAGCCGCGTCGTTCGTATCGAAGAAGACAGACGCCATACACAAGGTGAAGAAAATACCGAATTGCGCCGCCGCACCGAAAAGCATAAGCTTTGGGTTAGAAAGAAGCGGGCCGAAATCGATCATCGCGCCAATACCGATAAAGAGTATCAACGGGAAAAGCTCGTTTGCAATACCTGCGTTATAAAGGGTACTTAACGGGCCCTCGTGGAAAAAGCCGTCGATAGTTCTTTCTACCGCACCGGAAAGAGGAAGGTTTACAAGGATAGCGCCAAATCCCATAGGAAGAAGAAGGGTGGGTTCCATATCCTTTTTAATAGCAAGATAGATAAGAACGCCGCCGATAAGCCACATAGCAACCATCGGCACATCGAGATTGGAGACGTTCCCAAATACTTCTAATAAAGCATTCATTAATTTTTACCTCATTTAAATTTATCTTTGAAATTTTACCATAAAAAAATCCATAAATCAATATATATAATTTATAAATATGATAAAAAATATCCGTTCGGCTCTTACGAACCGAACGGATATTGATTTAAGTTATCGATTTCACAAAGGTTTAGAGAATGGATTAATCGCTCTCGTTTACATAGGATTGCCAACGGTCCGAAAGAGCATAAATACCGTCGCGGTATTCATGGACCTTTTTAATAATATCCTCGGCTTGTTGTTCGGTATAGCCATCACCGACGGATTTTACCGAAAGATATGCCCCCGTTTCGTCCGAAAGATATTCGGCAATCAAATCTTGCTGATCGTAGAAGCTTGTAAATCCCTTATACAGCCACATATCCCAAGGGTCGCTCGGGTCGTCGTAGCATTGGTAATAAACCTCTCCGTCCTCGAGATAGTAGACCGTGGATTTACCGTAATGAGATTTCAAAAGGCGATTTGACGAATCGTAGGTGTTTTCGCCCGTGTTTCCGAAATAATCGGCTTCTTCGGCAGAAACCTCAAAAGCTTCTTTGTAGAAGAGTATTTCGCCCTCTATAAAATAAGTAGATTTGCTTTGCTCGCCGTTTTTATATTCCGTAACGGAAAGAACCTCGCCGTCCTTTTTAAGCGTTTCGGACTTACGGATTGTTTTTTCGTCGTCCTCGTAGATAATAACCTTTTCAAAGGTATTGCCGTTATCATATTCCAAATATTCTATGGTCAGTTTATCCCCTATCTCTGTACGCACTTCCAAAAGCACGGGTAGGTCATTATCGGGATTTTCAACCACGGCAGAGCTTTCTTCGCCACTGACATCTTCGGAAGCGGTAGGATTTTCGCTCGGTTCAGCAGAGGAGTCGCTGTTGTCGGGCAATAGATTTGATACTTCCGAGTTTGAAGGAACAGCGCTTGTTTCATCGGTAGGGCTAACCGTTTCCGAACAAGCCGCCAAAAGCGCTACGCATACAAAAATGGAAAAAACCAAAAAGATTACTTTCTTCATACAAACACTCCTTTTCTTTGTTGTGTCTATATTTTACCATATATAAAAGGTGTTTTCTACCCACCCATAAATTTTCTACGTTTTCCACAAACTGCGGGCTTTGTTTTTGTATAAAATAAAAATGCAGGAATAGTGTGTTTACAACCACGATTTTTGGTGATATACTATATTAAACATTGTACTTTAAAAACAAGGAGGTTTTATATCTTGCTAAAGGATATTATAACACCACAAAAGGTATTGTTTTTAGCCGATTCGAGCACCGAGCTTAGAGGACAGCTTTCGCGCTCACGCGGGGTTACCTTTGTTAACGGCAACCTTACGGGTAATGCACGAAGCGATGAAACGGGTATTTCGGCAAGAGTTTATAAAAACGGAACCTACGGATTTTCCTCGATGGCGGAATATTCCGAGGAGGCGGCACGAGCCGTTCTTAACGCCGCAAGCGAAAATGCGCGTTTTATGGACACCCACGTTAACAAGGGCAAGCCGCCGATTTCGAAGCTTGGCTGCGACACTAAAACCGCAATTACGGATTTTGTAGATTCCGAACAGAAAATCTACGTTGATTTTGCAAGAGAGATAGACAATTATATCGCAAGCAAATTTAAAAACCTTACAAGCCGCACGGTTGCCGCGCGCGAGGATTCGATGGAAAAAATCCTTTGTGTTTCGAACGGGTGCGATGCACACACGCGTCTTATACGCTCCTATATTTATGTTTTTATGACCGCAGAAACGCCCGACGGAAAGCCGGTTGAATTATTTAAGGCGTTTGGCGGCTACGGTGGGTTCGAAAGCAATTTTACCGACCCGAAGCTACTTTACCCCGAGATAGACGCGCTTTACGAGAAAATTATGCAAAAGCGCGAGGGCATTTATGCTTCTGCGGGAGAAAAGACGGTTATTCTTGGCGGAATTATGACAGGTATGCTCGCGCACGAGGCAGTTGGTCATACCGTCGAAGCGGATTTGGTTCTTGGCGGAAGTGTTGCGGGAACACACCTTGGCAAGAGGGTTGCAAGCGAGATTGTTAACCTTACCGACTTTGCGAACACCGCGTTCGGCAAGCGCGCACCTTTACCCGTTTACGTTGATGACGAGGGCGTTATTGCCACCGATGCGAAGATTATTGAAAACGGTATTTTGGTTGGATATTTGAACAACCGCGAAAGCGCAGACCATTTTAAGATGACACCTTGCGGAAACGCGAGAGCTTGGGGATTTTCGGACGAGCCGCTTATTCGTATGCGAAACACCGCGGTTTTACCCGGCAAGGACAAGCTTTCGGATATGATTGCAAGCGTTGAGGACGGTTATTACCTAACAGACTCCGGCAACGGTCAAGCCGACACAACGGGCGAATTTATGTTCGGCGTTTCGATGGGCTACGAGATTAAAAACGGCAAGCTTGGCAAGGCGTTGCTCGATACAACCATCTCGGGCGTTGCCTTTGAGATGCTCAAAACCGTCGATATGGTTTCGGACGAGGTTATTTGGTCGGATTCCGGCTTTTGCGGTAAGAAGCAACCTATGCCCGTTGGTATGGGTGGGCCCGCGCTACGTTGCAAGGTTATGATTGGAGGCAGATAAGATGGTTAAATACGAAAGCATTGCCAAAAGAATATTATCGCTTGCAAAGCAAAAGGGCGCAGATGATGCATATTGTTACGTTTTGGAAACCGAAACGAGCGAATTCAACGTCGAGGGCAACGAATTTTCGTTGTTTAGAACGCTTTTCGCGCGTAAAATCTCCTTAACCCTTTTTATCGACGGAAAAAAGGGCTCGGTTGGAATTAACAAGTTCGACGACGAGGAAATTGTTAAAGCTGTTGACGATTGCATTGACGTTGCAAAAAGCGCAACGCCCGACAAGGATTGGGAGCTTGCAAGAGACAACGGCAAAAAGCATTTTTGCGATGGGGTTATTAAGCCCGATACCGAAAAGCTTTTCTTCCGTTCGAAAGAATTACTTGAGGATATTAAAGCGCGACACCCGTTAATTATTATCGAGCAGATGATAGTTATGCACAAGAGCTGCAAGGGCGTTTATATGAGCACAACCGGCAACGAATATTACATTGAGGAAGGCAGATATCTTGCCGAATTGGTATATTCCGCGCACGAGGGCGAAAGGGCGACCTCCTTCTATTCCAGCGACGTAACGCTTTGCGACCTTGACAAGCCGTTTATTGAATGTGCGATGATAGAGCGCGACCTTACGGATATTGAAAACCAAATTAACTCAACCGCAACGAGAAACAAATTTGAGGGTACGGTTATTTTTACCCCCGCTTGCCTTGCGGGAACGGTTTTTGGAAACGTTTGCGGCAACTTCGCTTCGGATTCTGCGCTTTTGGACGGAACTTCGGTTTGGAAGGACAAATTAGGCGAGCGTGTTGCGGATGAAAGAATTACCGTTTCGTTTAAGCCAAGCGACGAGCGTATTGTTTGCGGAACGCGTTTCTCGGGCGAGGGCTATTTGGCGGAGGATTTTGATTTTATTAAAAACGGCAAGCTTAACAGCTTTCTTATTTCGCAATACGTTGCGAACAAGACGGGCAACAAGCGCGCTCCGAACAACTCCTTCTCTTTAATTATCGAAGCGGGCGAAACACCTCTTTCGGAGATGATTAAAAAGGTAGAGCGCGGCGTTATAATAGGGCGTTTTTCGGGCGGTAGCCCCGGCGCGAACGGAGAATTTTCGGGCGTGGCGAAGAACGGCTTTATGATAGAAAACGGTAAAATCACCACCGCACTTTCCGAAACAATGATAAGCGGCAACCTTGCGGATATGCTTAATAACCTTGATGACATTAGCAAGGAAACGCTTTGCGACGGAACTATCGTTGCGCCTTATATGTCCTTTAGGGGCATTACAATTTCGGGTAAATGATTATGAAAAACAGAGTTATTGCGTTATTACTTGTAATTTTCAGCTTATTTTCCTGTTATGCTTTTTGCTCTTGCGGAAATGAGGACGAAATTGTTACCGACGTAAAGTTTACAATCCATTCCACCGAGGAAAACGGAACGCTTATTAGCTTTTATATGACGAGCGACACCGAGCCGATGGGCTTTTGGGAATATTCGTTGGAAAACGAGGAGATTTTTTCGGAATTCTTCTTTAACGAGCAAACGAACGAATACGGCTTTTTGGGTAAGGGCGGGATTGGCTCCTATAAAACGCTTATTCTTAAGCCGATTAAAGAGGGCTCTTCTTCGATTTCCTTTAATTTAACAAAGGGCGAAAGGAAATACAGCTTCTCTCTTACCGCAAAGGAAGAAGACGGCAAGCTTGTTATTTCCGCAAGCGAGATTAAATAAGAGCAATCACCCGACATAAAGAAAACTGCACCAAACGGTGCAGTTTTTATTTTCCTTATTATTCTCCGCGATAGACGAAGATTTTACGTCCGATATAGTTCCAAATAAGAGCAACGCCCGCGGCAACACAGCTTACGAACATAAACATAATAGTATCCTCTTTCGTTACCGAAAGCAAGTTACAGCCAAGCTGGGTTACGCCGATATTAACGAGCAAGCCGACGATAGAAACGGCAAGGTAGATTAAAAACGGAACTATTCCCTTCCCACGCTTTTTTTGGGTTTCGGTAGTGAAAACGAAAAAGATAGAAATTATATAATTTACGATAAGACCTACCAAAAAGCCCGCCGCGGTAGAGAGCGTAACATTTAGCTCGTTAACGAAGCCGAAAATATTAAATTCGCCCATATCCGATGGGAAAACGAAGGAATAGCAAAGCGTTTTCGTTATTATATCGAAAACGAACGCGCTTCCGCCCGCGATTAGATAGCGGAACATTTCTTTTAGCAAATCTTTTCTTTTATCCATAAATTACCACCTGAAATATGCTGGTTACATAATATAACATAAATTAAAATATGTCAATATTTCGGGGCATAATCACCCCAAGAAGCCATACTTATTGGGGACCCCGACAAAATTACCCCAATAACCCTTGCGGCTTATTGGGGACCCCGACAAAACACCCCAATAACCCTTGCGGCTTATTGGGGACCCCGAAAACAAAAGCCGAGGTTTTCACCTCGGCTTAATTGCTTTTTAATTATTCGGAAACCTCGGTAGCGGAAGAAGCAACTCCGGATTCGGTAGCGGATTCAACGGTAGATTCAACAGCGGATTCTACGGTAGATTCTACGGTGGATTCAGTAGAAGTTTCTGCAACAGAGGATTCTACGGTTGCGGTGCTGGAGGTTGCGGTAACTTGGCTGGAAGCAACGTCAGAAGTTTCATCAGCGGGCTTGATAGAGCCAACGATATAAAGAGCAACAACCAAAACAACGAAAACGATAGCAACGATAAGGGTAATCTTCTTAAAAGAGGATTCGCGAGTTGCGATCTTATTTCTGGTAAGATAGCTTTCGGAAGCACCGTTACCTGCGATAGAGCCGCTAAGACCGCTCTTACGCTTGCTTTGTTGAGCACCAATAAGCCAAATAAGTGCGATAGCTAAAATTCCGATTAATGCACCAAGAATGTATTCGAGTACAGACATGATAAATATTCCTTTCAGTAAATACCTTACGGTAAAAATTCATTATAAAGCCCTACGGCACAACGATTATACTACCATATGCCGCCGTAAATTGCAATATAGATTTAAAAATTTAATAATTTGTTCATATTTGTTAATGGAGCTTTGTATCTCCGCGGTCATCTCGGGTTGGTTTTTGGGGTGGGTTTTGTTTTTGTTGCTTTTGGGTTAGCGTTTTCTTTTTTTGCTTTTTCTTTTCGTCCTTATTAAACAGACCGATAATAAAGGTCGCTATTGCCGCCAAAACATAAAGCACTATAATTCCGACGAGGATATAGAGAATAGTCTTCATCGCCTTACCGAAAAGAAACGCCTCGACCTTTGCCAAGAAAATCTTTACGGTATCGGTTTCTATACTGTCCTTAACAACGGCATCGACCGATGCGAGCTCGTTGCCGTTATAATAATAGGTTATCGTACCAACGCGCTGGCCTTGGGTTATGGGCGCTTGGACAGTATCGCAAAGCGTTCCGTTATAGTCCTTTTTATAAACGACCGATTCATCGTAGGTAAGAACCGATTCCAATTTACCGCCGGCGGCGTTAATAACAAGCTTTTCTACGTTTTCGGACGGAACCACCATAACGTGATCCGAGGAGCTGCCAAGCTCAACGCGAAGCTCGCCGATTATTGTGTTTTTCGTAGCGATAGACAAAAGCTCGAAGGAGCTTCGTGTCCAATCGATAAGCTTATGCATATCGTCATAAGCATTACCGAAGCCGAAGGAATAGTAGCTAACGTCGTTTTCCTCGTCGCGCTCGACTATCATACCGCTTGCACACATAACGACGAAGATATAGGTTCTTCCGTCCTTTTGGCTTGCGGTGATAAGGCAATAGTTGCCGTTACGGTCGAGCTGACCGCCGATAAGGCCGATAGCTTGCTTATGGGTATAGCCCTTAACGTAATAGCCGTTCTTTAAGAAGTTTTTGCTTCGAACGGTGGTCTTTTGGTTAAAAATAAAGGATTCCACGTTAGCAAGCGTTACAAGGTCGTTATAGCCGTAGAACGCGGCTGCGATAAGTGCAACCTCA
>JAZRTL010000241.1:0-1560 GCA_045652025.1 Eubacteriales bacterium | reverse complement strand
GCGTGTTCACCCTCCTCGGCACGTGCGGGAAGCTCGCTTTCGCCGCGGCGGTAAACTATGTAAACCTCCTCTGCGCCCAAGCGGAGTGCACTTCTTGCCGCGTCCATAGCAACGTTACCGCCACCGCAAACCGCAACCTTTTTAGCGCGGTAGATGGGGGTTTTGCTGTCCTCGCGGTAAGCCTTCATAAGGTTTATACGGGTTAAAAATTCGTTGGCGGAATAAACACCCTTAAGGTTTTCGCCCTCGATACCCATAAATCTGGGAAGGCCAGCACCCGAGCCGATAAACACCGCCTCGAAGCCCTCTTCCTTCATAAGCTCATCAATAGAAACCATCTTACCTACAACCGCGTTGGTGCGAATTTCAACACCAAGCGCCTTAAGAGTTTCGATCTCCTTGGCAACGATTGCCTTGGGAAGACGGAATTCGGGAATACCGTAAACCAAAACGCCGCCTGCAACGTGGAATGCTTCGAAAACGGTAACGTCATAGCCCTTTTTAGCAAGGTCGCCCGCACAGGTAAGTCCCGCAGGGCCCGAGCCGATAACGGCAACCTTATGGCCGTTAGAAGCGGGCTTTTGAGGCAACTCGTTGCAATTAGCGTTATGGTAATCGGCAACAAAACGCTCAAGACGGCCGATAGCAACCGGCTCGCCCTTTACGCCGCGAACACACTTGCTTTCGCATTGAGTTTCTTGGGGGCAAACGCGACCGCAAACCGCGGGAAGCGAGCTTTGGCGCGAAATTACGTTATATGCACCCTCGAAATCGCCCTCTTTAACGAGCGCCAAAAATTCGGGAATATCTATTTTTACGGGACAGCCCGCAACGCAGGAGCGGTTTTTACAGCCAAGGCAACGGTTTGCCTCGTCTATCGCCTGCTCGGGAGTATATCCCAATGCAACCTCATCGAAGTTACGAGCGCGAACGCGCGCGTCCTGATGGGGCATTTCGTTCTTTTTTAAAGACATATTAGCCATTTTCTTTCCCCTTCCCGATTAAACAGGTTTTTTGTTAAGAAGATTACAGGTTTCTTCGTAAGCGTGGCGCTCGAAATCCTTGTACATCGAGCCGCGTTCCATCGCTTCGTCAAAATCGACCTCGTGTCCGTCGAAATCAGGTCCGTCAACACAAGCGAACATAACCTTACCGCCAACGGTCAAGCGGCAACCGCCGCACATACCCGTTCCGTCAATCATAATCGGGTTCATACTAACAACGGTCTTAATACCAAATTCCTTGGTAAGCTTACAAACGAACTTCATCATTATAAGCGGACCGATTGCGATAACCTCGTCGTATTGCTCGCCGGATTCGATAAGCTTGCGAAGTGCATCGGTAACCAAGCCCTTTTCGCCAACCGAGCCGTCGTCGGTCATAATTAAGTATTTATCGCTGCAGCTTTCAAACTCGTTTTGAAGAATAACAAGGTCTTTGTTACGGAAGCCGACGATAGAATGAACCTCTGCGCCGATATCGTGGAACTTCTTTGCAACGGGAAGCGCGATAGCGCAACCAACACCGCCGCCGATAACCGCAACCTTTTTAATACCCTCG
>JAZRTL010000240.1:0-9337 GCA_045652025.1 Eubacteriales bacterium | reverse complement strand
ACGGTTACTATCGCTTGTATGCAGCTGGCAATGCATTTGGGATATAAGCATATATACCTTTTGGGCATCGACCATAATTTCGATAAAATTATTACTGAAAACGGAGAGGTAATAATCGACCCCAGCGTTAAAAACTATTTTATCGAGGGTTATGACGATGACGTTTCTAACGAGGTTCAACATGACCTCGGTAATACTACAAGGGCATATTACGACGTTCGCCGTTTTATAGATAAAACCGACGTAAAAATTTATAATGCTTCAAGACAAACAAAGTTAACCGCGTTCGAAAGAGTTGGCTTCGAGGAAGCGCTCGAGCAGATAGAAAACAGAAGAAAATAAAAGAGGCAAGTATGGCAGACGTAAATAAATATCACGCTCATATAACATCAAAGCATAAGCTTTTTAACTTAAATCTAAAAGAGGTTTGGCGCTATAAGGACCTTATAATGCTTTTCACAAAGCGTTCCTTTACCCTTACCTATAAGCAAACCGTCCTCGGACCTGCATGGATATTTTTAAATCCGCTAATAAGTAGCTTGATTCACGCGTTCGTGTTCGGTAGCGTTGCGGGCTTTAGCGAGGATTTGGGGCCAAACGTGCCTACCTTGCTTTTCTATCTCGTAAGTAATGCGGCTTGGACGTTTTTCTCGACCTGTATAACCGCGAATGCAAGTACCTTTACCGCAAATGCAGGCGTGTTTGGTAAGGTGTATTTCCCGCGTTTAACAACCCCTATCTCCAACGTTTTGTCTTCCGTAATTCGCTTTGCGGTTCAAATGCTTCTCGTTGCGGGCTTTATGGTGTATTTCCTCTTTACAAATAGCGGATATTCGCCTAATTGGGCTATGCTTCCTATGGTGCTTGTGGAATTAATTCACCTTGGCTTGCTGGGTATGGGCTTTGGTATTATTATTTCGAGTATGACAACCAAATACCGCGACCTTTCGGTTCTTGTAACCTTTGGTGTTCAGCTTTGGATGTATATAACTCCTATCGTATATCCTATCTCTACTCTCGGAGAGGGAAAGTATCGTACCTTTATGATGCTTAACCCCGTTACCGCACCTACCGAAATAATAAGAAACGCCTTTTTGGGTACCGATCTCGCTTCGGACGTTTGGTTGTTCCTTGCGATTTCTTGGGCTTTGACCGTTGTTGTGGTTGTTTTTGGCGTTATGATCTTTAATAAGGTCGAAAAAACCTTTATGGATACAGTTTGATAAAAGGAGAGCTAAAATGAGTAATCAAAATGCAAATAAGGAAATTGCCATAAAGCTTTCCGGTGTAAAAAAACAATATAAGCTCGGCCAGATAGGTGGCGGAACCCTTACCGCAGATTTACAGAGCTGGTGGGCAAGAATAAGAGGTAAGGAAGACCCCAACACGAAGATCGGTCAAGAGCAACGTCTTGTCGGTAAATCCTTTATGGCTCTTAACGGTATCGATTTAACGGTGTATAAGGGCGAAGCACTTGGTATTATCGGCGGCAACGGCGCGGGTAAAAGCACAATGCTTAAGCTTCTAAGCCGTGTTACCGCACCCACCGAGGGCGAAATAGATATCTATGGACGTATCGCGTCTATGCTCGAGGTTGGTACCGGCTTTAACGGTGAATTAACCGGTAGAGAAAATGTCTATATGAACGGCGCGATTCTTGGTATGACCAAGGCGGAAATCGATGCTAAAATGGAAGAAATTATCGAGTTTTCCGAGGTTCGTGAATTTATCGATACTCCCGTAAAACGCTATTCCTCGGGTATGTACGTAAAGCTTGCGTTCTCGGTTGCCGCTCACCTTGATTCCGAAATAATGATAATGGACGAGGTTTTGGCGGTTGGCGATATGGCATTCCAAAAGAAATGCCTGGATAAAATGCGCGACGCGGCAAAAAAAGAGGGAAGAACGGTTCTTTACGTTTCGCATAATATGAATACAATCCGCCAACTTTGCGACCGCTGCGTCGTCCTCGATAAAGGCAAAGTTATCTTCGAAGGCGACGTCGAAGAAGCAATAGAAGTTTATTTGGGAACAACAGGTGAGATCGCTACACATTACGAGTATACCGCAAAGCATCACGCACATCCTTCATCTAAGGATGACTTTGTTATAAAGTCGTTGTACTTTAATAACAGTGCCGAGGGTAGATACGATTGTGGTGATATTGTTTTATTTGATCTTAATATTCAAACTTTGCGCAAATACGAAAAAATTAAGTTTAGATTTGAAATAAGTTATCAGGATGGAGCGCGCGTGTCAGCGATTTTATCCGATCAAGATATTAATTTTGCCGCGCAAATGATGTCGACGGTAAGTATGAAATTCGACACAGCTCATTTGACGGAAGGTAAGTATTTTGTTGATATTGTTGCGTATACCTATGATGATTATGGGAATCAATGCTTTGTTGATGGCGTATTTCCGGGATTTTGTTTTGAATTGTCAAATAAAATCAATGCAAACAATCAGATAAAGTGGCTACATCGCTATTGGGGATACACACAGTTGCATAATGTACAAGTACAAGATGTTGCGGGTAAGAGTATATGAAAAACTCTAAACTTAAAAAGTGGTTAATAACTCAATATGAATTGTTTTATCCTTATATTGATAATATAAGATATTTGCTTAAAGTTAAATTTAAGTATAAAATAACCATAATGTCATTTGATGAAACAATAGATTGCATTTTGAAAAACAAATACTCGTTGTCGCGTTATGGTGATGGAGAAATGAGCATGATGTTAGATTCGACTGCGAATCTTGGGTTTCAAGTGGCAACTAGTTCTCTTGTGGCTAGATTGAATGAGGTTCTTTTTGAAAATAAAAATAAAAATGTTTTGATTTGTATGCCAAGATATTTGGTTTCGTTAAACGGATGTACTAAAGATTGTAAGAAGCATTGGAAACGCTGGAGAAGGCAAAAAGGGGTTAGAATCCTTGATACTCTATACCAAAATATCGTTGCAATATCCTATGGCGATACTCAAATTACACGTCCGTATATTGATCTTCAAAGTAAGAAATCGTGCGCGCGACAGTTTAGCCGATTGAAAGAAATATGGGATAGACGCGATATTATTATTGTCGAAGGCGAAAACACACGTTTGGGCGTGGGGAACGATTTGTTTGCAAACGCCATCTCCATAAAACGCATATTAGCTCCTGCTGTTAATGCGTTTTCAAAATATGATGAAATTCTGAGCGTTATAAAGAAACATCACAACGGCGAGCTAATATTAATAGCATTAGGCCCTACGGCTACTGTCTTGGCGGCTGATTTGGCGAGCGAAACTTGTCAAGCGATTGATATAGGGCATATTGACGTTGAGTATGAGTGGTTTTTGTCGGGTACAAAGAAAAAAATCCCAATATCCGGCAAGTATGTTAATGAGGTTAACGACGGAAAAAACGAAACGCAATGTTTGGATGAAACATACTTATCTCAAATAATCGAGCGCATTTAATGAGGATTCTTGTATGTCTAAAATATCTATAATTATTCCTATATATAAAGTAGAACAATATATAGACAAATGCATTCAATCTATTCTTGCTCAAACCTTTACGGATTTCGAACTTCTTCTTATCGATGATGGTTCGCCGGATAAGAGCGGTGAAATGTGCGACGCTTGGGCTCAAAAAGATAGTCGTGTTGTAGTTATACATAAAGAAAACGGCGGCGTTTCCTCTGCAAGAAACGTAGGGTTGGAAAATGCCAAAGGTGAATATATAATGTTTTGCGATAGCGACGATTATGTCGAGCCGACATGGTGCGAGGAATTGCTTGGGATGATAGAACAACACCCAAATAGTTGGTGCTTTTGCGGTTGCAACTGTGTCGATGCTTACGATAATGTATTTGGACCAAATTGTGTATATAACACAAGCGTAGTCTATCAAACCTTGCCGATCTCAGAGTATTGGAATATTTACACCACGAACTATTCTGCATTACTTTGGATTAGAATTTTCCAAACAAGCATAATTAAAGAAAACAATATACGCTTTGATGAAAATATGTCTGTTTCCGAAGATGTTTTATTCAACCTAGAATATGGTAAATATTGTGATGAGATAGCTATTGTAAACCTTCCGCTATATAATCACCGAAGTTATTTGAACGATGAGTGTGAGCATCTTGACGGTAAATTGCCTAAAGAACAGTTTTATATGAATTGTCGTATATATTCCGCACGAAGAAAGCTTGTTCCTAAAGAACGTGCGATTCAGTTCGAAACTGATGCGTTTTATAGATTTATAAATGATATGAAATCTATTGCCGCAAATACGGATTTGAATAGTAAAAACAAACTAAAAAAGCTAAAACAAATTTTAACTTCCGCTGAATTTAAAAGTGCGATGAATAATGCTGATACTTCTATGGAAAGTCAAAAATTGTTGATACTATTAAAATTGAAAATGTCAAGAGTATTGTTGTTTTTATTTAAAAGAGGTTAACAATGCCGCAAATAACCATAATCACACCCGTATATAAGGTAGAGCAATACCTCGACAGATGTGTCGAGTCTATTCTTGCGCAAACCTTTACGGACTTTGAATTGATATTGGTTGACGACGGATCGCCTGATAAGAGCGGTGAAATGTGCGATACTTGGGCCACAAAGGATTCTCGCATTAAAGTATTACACCAAGAAAACCAAGGACAAGCTGTAGCAAGAAACAACGCGCTTGATATAGCAAACGGCGAATATATCGCGTTCGTCGATAGCGACGATTATATTCATCCTCGCTTTTTGGAATCTTTATATATCAACCTTGTAAAATCCGATGCGCAGGTGAGCATTTGTTTGTATAACCGTACTGCCAAAGATAGCGATTTTGCTCAAGTGTCCAATGCAACTTGCGAATTTTGCGGTAGAGAATACGTAAAAAAAAGTCTGATGACGGAAATCGATTTTGACGTTTGGTTGCTTTGGAATAAGCTTTTTAAAAAGGAATGCTGGGAAAATATTCGAATGCCTGTCGGAAGGATAAACGAGGATAACGCTACCGTTTATAAAATCCTTTATGATTGTGAAAGGGTTGTTGCAACCGACGCGGTGTTGTATTGCTATTACGAAAACGAAAATAGCACGGTTTTGCAAAAATTCCGCAAAAAGCATCTGGATTGGCTTTTGGTTCCTAAAGAAATGATCGAATATTTCGCCGAAAAGGGCGATGCTCTTCTTTTGGATAAAGCGAACAAAATGTATCTTTCCGCTTTGGTGGATATGCTGGGTAAGGTGCGCTTGTATCTTAATGATAAGGCGATCGAAGCCGAGCTTCGCGCCGAGCTATTAAAGCAGTATAAAACCGAAAAGAAAAGGTATCCGATAACTACCAAAACTCACCCTGCTCTATACAACGCGTTGTATCCGAAGTTGATGCGAATCTATTGGAGCATTAAAGGTATTTTAAATAAATTCAAACGAGGATAATTATGGCAATACCAAAGAAAATACATTATTGCTGGTTTGGCGGCAACGAACTGCCCAAATTAGCGGAAAAATGTATAAAAAGCTGGAAGAAATATTGCAAGGGCTACGAAATAATCCGTTGGGACGAAAGTAATTTCGATATATCTTCCTGCCCGCTTTACGTTCGCCAAGCATACGAGGCAAAAAAATGGGCGTTCGTTACCGATTACGCTCGCCTTAGAATCCTTTATGAAAACGGCGGTGTCTATTTTGATACCGACGTTGAGGTAATTAAGAATATCGATAAATTTTTAGAAAACAAATGCTTTATGGGCATCGAGCGTGCGGACGCGTGTATTAAGGTCGCTACGGGACTTGGCATTGGAAGCGAAAAGGGTTTTCCGTTAATAAAGGACATCATGGACGACTATAACGGACGAACCTTTGTTAAAGACGATGGCACCTTTGATATAACAACCTGCACGGAATTGAATTATGCGGTGTTGTGTAAACACGGCTACGTTGAAGAAAATCGTATCCAAAACGTCGCCGGTGCGACTATATATCCTTCCGAATATTTTTCACCTATGGATATGGGTAGTGGCAAGATATATAAAACCAAAAACACCGTTTCGATACACCATTACGGGTTGTCTTGGACGACCGAGGAGCATCGCGCAGAGCGTAAAAAATATCTAAGAAAAGCAAAACGCGCCGATTTTATTTATAACCTAAAGGTTTTGCCGAACAATATTTTGGTAAAGCTGTTGGGAAAAGAAGGTTACGAAAGCTTAAAAAACAAGCTAAAAGGAAAGTAATTAAATGCCTAAAATAAGCATAATCGTTCCCGTTTATAGAACCGAAGATTATCTTGCGCGATGTATCGAATCCATCCTTGCACAAACCTTTGCGGATTTCGAGCTGATTTTGGTCGATGACGGCTCGCCCGATAATAGCGGTGCTATTTGCGATGAATATGCAAAAGAAGATAATCGCATAAGGGTTATACATCAACAAAATAAGGGTGCATCTGCCGCGCGTAATTGCGGGATTAGTAAGGCGGTAGGGGAGTACCTTATGTTTTGCGATAGCGATGACGTTGTGTCGCCGATGTGGGTAGAACGCTTGGTGTCGCTTGCGGATAAGAATACGCTTCCTATGGGCGCATATTGCGCGAATATAGAGCAATTAGGAACAGAAAAAGTTCTCGCTATCGAGCCAAAAAAGATATACATCAAAAACGATTATTATTTCTTTAATAAATGCGGTGTTGCGGGTTATCTTTGCAACGCTATTTACCATCGCGAAACGGTGGTGAATAATAACATAACACTTCGCGAGCAACGCGAAATCGGCGATTATAACGAGGATTTGATTTTCGCGATAACCTACGCATCGCGGATAAAAAATATAGTCTATACAGGATATACCGACTATTTGTACGACGTTCGCTCGGATTCGCTTTCCCATAGCTTCGACCGCTTCTATTTCCCAAAATACCGCGAGAAATATGTGATTTGGCGCGGATTTATTAACAAAAACGGCGGCGATAGTGAACAACTAAAAACGCTTTCGAGCAATATGCTCTACCATTTCCTTCGCGCAATGCAAATGGTATGCGATAATAACGAGGGATACGAAAGGTTTAAAAGCATCGTGTCCTGCGAAGAGCTTGGCGAAATTTTAAAAATCGCCGATACCTCTTCCGAAAACGCGAGAATAATAAAATTAATAAATAAAAAGCAATCGATTCTGCTTTATCTAATTTATAAGCTCCAAAAAATAAAAGGAAGGTGCACTAAATGAAAATTATTGGTATGATTCCCGCTCGCGGCGGATCAACTCGCTTTAACAACAAGCCCTGCGCGCTAATCTGCGGCAAGCCGATGGTATATTGGGTTTGGAAGCATTCCAAACAGGTTTCCCGCTTCGATGAGGTTTACGTTGCTACCGATAGCGAAGAAATTAAGGAAATCGCCGAGGGCTTCGGCGCAAAGGTTATAATGACAAGTAAGGATTGCGAAACCGCAACCGAGCGACTTTGGGAGGTTTCCAATAAGGTAGAAGCCGACCTTTACGTTATGGTAAACGGCGATGAACCCTTGGTGCTTGCCGATGATATCGTTAAATGCATTCCCGAATCTATTCCCGAGGATGGATTTTACGTTTCCAACTTAATGACAGATTTTTCGAATCCCGTCGAGGTTGTAGACCCGACTAACCTTAAAATCGTTACCAATAAGGAAGGCATCTGCCTCTTTATTTCTCGCGCGCCTATCCCGTTCCCCAAGGGAGATATGAATTATGCATATCAAAAGTTCGTTGGCGTTGGGGCGTTTACCAAAACCGCGCTTGAATATTACCATAACACCCCTCGCGGACCGGTTGAAAAGATAGAAGAAAACGATTCCTTCCGTTTTATCGAAAACCGCAAGGATTGCTACTATATCAACGCTCATTGTAAGACGCTTTCTGTCGATACCCCCAAGGACCGCGTGGCTGTCGAGCAATTTATGATCGAGCACAATATGGCGGAATAACCGCAAAAGGAGTTAATTATGTTTCAACTCATAGCAGGACCGTGCGTTATCGAAAGCGAAGAACAAATTATGTCTATCGCAAAGGAATTAAAGGCGATAACCGAGGAATTGGGAATCCCCTTTACCTTTAAAGCGTCCTTCGATAAAGCAAACCGTACCTCTATTAGCGGCTTTCGCGGCCCCGGTATAGAGGAAGGTCTGCGTATTCTTAAAAAAGTAAAGGACGAGCTCTCTCTTCCTATTTGTACCGATATCCACGAAGCATGGCAGGCGTCTGTCGCTGCCGAGGTTGCGGATATTCTCCAAATCCCCGCCTTTCTTTGCCGCCAAACCGACCTTTTGGTTGCGGCGGCTAAAACGGGAAAGTGCGTTAATATTAAAAAGGCGCAATTCCTTGCCGCTTGGGATATGAAGAATTGTCTTAAAAAGGTTACCGAATCGGGTAATAATAACGTAATGCTTTGCGAACGCGGAACAAGCTTTGGCTATAACACCTTGGTTGTGGATATGACAGGGCTACGCGTTATGAAGGATTTCGGCGTTCCGGTTATCTTCGATGCAACCCATAGCGTTCAAAAGCCGGGCGGTAACGGAACGAGCACAGGCGGTAACCGTGAATACGTTGAATATCTTGCAAAGGCGGCAATAGCCGTTGGCGCAGACGGCTTGTTTATGGAAACCCATCCCGACCCCGATAACGCCAAATCCGACGGACCTAATATGGTTCCGCTTTCGGAAATGCGCTCTTTGTTAATTAAATTACAGCGAGTATATAACGCAGTACAGGAGTAAAGCCCTATGGAAAAGCAATTTGATATCGTTTCCGAGGCAAAAAACATATTCGATAAAGAAATCGATGCGCTTTTAAAGGTAAGAGATTCGCTTGGCGATGATTTTATAACGCTCGTTAACCTTGTTGTCGAATGCGAAGGCAAGGTTGTGCTTACCGGTATGGGTAAGCCGGGCCATATCGGCACAAAGATTGCCGCAACGCTTGCAAGCTTGGGTACACCATCCTTCTTTATGCACCCCGGCGAAGCATTGCACGGCGATTTGGGTATGGTAGAGAAAAAGGACGTTGTTATAATTATGAGCTATAGCGGCGAAAGCGACGAGGTTACCCGCCTAATGCCCACCCTTCACGAGATTGGCTGTGCCACCGTTGCAATAACGGGTAAGCCGAAATCCACTCTTGCAAGGGAATGCAATTACCATATCTTCTTCCCCGAGTTCGAGGAGGCGTGCTATATGCATCTTGCGCCTACAAGCAGTACAACGGCGCTTTTGGTGCTTGGCGATGCGCTCGCTTTGGTCGCATCTCGCGTTAAGAACTATACAAAAGAGGATTTTGGCTTGCATCACCCCGCGGGTGCGCTC
>JAZRTL010000239.1:0-4136 GCA_045652025.1 Eubacteriales bacterium | reverse complement strand
TTGGTTAACAAAAGCTCGACCGCGCGCGAGGCGCAAGCGATTCTGCCCGCCGCGTTAATACGGGGCGCAAGAACATAGCCAACGGTAGAGGAAGTAATTTTCTTAACCGGCTTGCCGTATTTAACTATACCCGCACGGCGCATAAGAGCCAAAAGACCGATATTTTCGGTTTCGGCAAGCTTTTGCAATCCAAGGTGGGTTATCTTTCGGTTTTCGCCGATAATCGGCATAACGTCGGCAACCGTACCAACCGAGATAATATCCGAATAGAGCTCTAAAATCCTATCGGTATTACCCTCCAAGGCGCAAAGAAGCTTAAACACAACGCCAACGCCCGCAAGGTTACGGAAGGGATAATTTCCGTCTTCACGGTGGGGGTTAACAACGGCGCAAGCCGAGGGCAATATCTCGCGGCAGGAGTGGTGGTCGGTAATAACCATATCGATACCTATACTTTGAGCATATTCTGCTTCCGCAACCGCGGTTACACCCGTATCGACGGTGATTATAAGGTCAACTCTGCCTTTCATTTTTTCAATAACGGGAAGACTAAGTCCATAGCCCTCCGAAATACGCTCGGGGATAAAATATTCGCATTCCAGCCCGCGCGAGCACAGGTAAAGATAAAGCATAACCGTACTTGTAACGCCATCTACGTCGTAATCGCCGTAAATGCAAACGCGCTCCTTTTCGGCAATCGCTTTTTCTATTCTTGCGACCGCCTTATCCATATCCTTAAGTAAAAAGGGATCGTGAAGCGGGGTTGAATCTCGGTCGAAGAATTGGTCTATTTCCGCCTTTTCGTATAAGCCCCTATTAGCCAAAAGCTTTGCGGTTAGCGGAAACACTCCGTTTTCCTTCATTATTTTCGCGCAGATTTGCTCGTCAACAACCTTGACCTGCCATACTCGGTTATTCATTACTTCACCTCCTAATCTTTATTTTTTAGTTTCCTACGCCCGTTAAATCGTCGGGCAAGGTTATGGGCGCGGTAATTGTGAACCCAACTGTATAATCCTTGCTTTGTGCATAGATGGATTCGTATTTAGCGCCAAGGTTTATTTTTGCCAAAGCAGTATAGCTGCCGTCGGCTTCAATGGTAATTCTGTCGAAGTTAACCGTTGCGGTTAACAAATTGGAATCGAATTCGGCAAACGCATCTCGAGGTCCGATAAGCGTTGCGACGATAGAATCCTTAACCTCGTAGGTATATCCCTCGGGAAGATTTTCTATTACGATTCTATCTTTATTAATTGTATAATTTCTAACCGAAAGCTCGGGCATTGTAACGGTAACGCTTATTTTCGAATATCCGCTCGCGTTGGTAACGCCGGAGGGAAGCATTGAGCCGATAGAAAATTCAAACACCTGAGTTCCGTCGATTTCGGTTTCGTCGATTTCCAAAACAAGCTCGTTAATTGCGGCAAGCAATTCCGGTTCGCCCGAAAGGGTTACGGTTTGTGCCGAAGCGGTTGTGGTTATATCGTTAACGTTATAAACGCCGCCCGTAAGCACAACGCGCACGGGAACTGTTTTTTGCTTTGTAACAACAACCGTAACGTATGCGGTATTATCCGAGATGCTAACGTAGGGGTTGGAAATAACGTTGCCCTTTGCATCGCGGAGCTCTATCGCGCCGTAGCCGGTAATATTATCGCTTATAACGTGGCCGTCGAGGTTAAATTTAACGAACGCGCCGTCGATTTTATCGAGCACCGATTTAGGTCCCGAAACGGTAACCGACATAGGATTTGCCATAGCGGAAACAAAGGTAACGCCCTCGTGCATAACGTAGTTATCGCCCGTATCGACCGAAACGGTAAGAAGGTCGCTGCGTTGGGTAAATTCATCCACAAAAACCTCGACCGTTGTAGAGGATTGCGAAACAACCTCTACCCCGTTGGGCGAATATACGGTAATATCGAGCGTTTGGTTGCCCGCCTTAAGTGCCTTCGAAACGTCGACAACTGCGCGGAAATCGCTTGCACTCAGAGCGTTAAGAACCGACCTCTTGCCCTTTGCTACAACGGTTATGGAAGAAAAATCCTGTTTTTCGGCAAGCGTAAATCCGGTAAGCTCGGAAAGCATTTCTTCGCCTTGGATAACAACCTCAACGCCCGAAAAATTACGTTCGAACAAAGTGCTGTCATAGCCGATAGCGTAAATCCAAAGCAAAACGGCACCGAGCAACGAGATTATAAAGGAGATAACTCTTGTTGCACGGGACATACCCGCATAACGCTTTTCTTCGTTATTGTTTCTATCTGTTGTCATCGTTGCCCTCCTTTTTGGATTTAAATAATTTCTTACCGCCGCGCTTTTCTTCCTTTATAAGCTCGGAGTTAAGATAGGTTTCTAAATTAGTTCTGTTAAAGCCACGCTTTAGCTCGCCGTCCTTTGCAACAGAAATGATGCCGTTTTCTTCGGAAATAACGAGCACGATAGCATCGCTGTTTTCGCTCATACCGATAGCGGCGCGGTGGCGGGTACCAAGCTGTTTACCAATCTCGCTGCTTTCGGAAAGAGGAAGGAAGCAGCCCGCGGAATGAACGCGACCGTTGCGGATTATAACCGCGCCGTCGTGAAGCGGGGCTTTATTAAAGAAGATGTTGCCGAGCAAAAGGGTTGATGCAAGCGCATCGACGGTGGTACCCGTACGGATAATATCGCCAAGACGGGTCGTACGCTCGAAAACTATAAGCGCGCCTGTCTTTGTGCGGGAGCATTCCTCGGCAAAATAGGAAATTTCTTTAATGGATTTTTGTATAGCGTTTTTCGAATCGCCATCGAGCTTATCCTTTAAATTACGGATATTAAGCGATTCCACACCCATTTTTTCAAGAGCACTTCTAAGCTCGGGCTGGAACACGATAACGATAGCAACTATACCGACAGAGAAAAGGTTGGTTAGGATAAAGTTAAGCGCGCGCATATCCAAAACCGTGCTTAGCACCAGCATAAGCACCAAAATTATTAAGCCGACGAGCAATTTACCCGCGCGGCGACCGCGAACAAACCTAAGCACCCAATTTAGCAAAAGCGTAACGATTAGGATATCGATAATATCAACAATCCTTATGCCTGCAAGCTGGTTTGCCACATATTCAATATATTCAAGAATAGTGCTCATTTCTTCCTTCTCCCTTTTTGCTTTAGCAAATTTTTTGGTAGGTTATATTCCTTGGTTATTCGCCAAAGAACGCTATATTTTCGGCAAGTCGCTCAACCGCTCTGCCGCGGTGGCTTACCGAATTTTTTTCTTCGTCGCTGAGCTCGGCAAAGGTTTTATTAAACTCCTTGCAATAGAACACGGGGTCGTATCCAAAGCCGTTATTACCTAAAAGCTCATCGATAATTTCGCCCTCGCTTTCGCCAAAGACGACAAGCTCCTTACCATCGGGGCGGATAGCGCAAATAGAACAAACGAACCTTGCGCTTCTCGGTTGGTCGGGTTTGTTTTTAAGCTCGGTTAAAAGCTTATTAACGTTATCGATATCCTTACAGCCCTCGCCCGCGTAACGAGCCGAGAAAACACCCGGTGCGCCGCCCAATGCATCTACAACAAGACCGCTATCGTCGGCAACGGCAATCATACCCGTATATTCGCAAAGCGCCTTTGCCTTTATACGCGCGTTACCCTCGAAGGTGTTCGCGTTCTCAATAATATCTCCGCTAAAGCCCGCCTCGGCAAGCGTAACAATTTCAAGCTCAATTCCCTTTTGGGCAAAGCAGCTTTTAAATTCCTTTACCTTATGGGCGTTATTTGTTGCAAGTACGATTTTAATCATTACTGTCCTCGAAAAAGGCGTTTATAAAGTCGCTCGGGTTGAAGGGGCGAAGATCCTCGATCCCCTCTCCAACACCGATAAATTTAACGGGTATGCCAAGCTCGCGCTTGATTGCAAGAATAATACCGCCCTTTGCAGTACCGTCGAGCTTTGTAAGAACAAGGCCCGTAATATTTGCCGCCTTACCAAACTCTTTTGCTTGGATAAGCGCGTTTTGACCGGTGGACGCATCTAAAACCAACAAGGTTTCGCGGGTGGAATCGGGCGCTTCGCGGTCGATAACTCGGTTAATCTTTGCAAGCTCGTCAATTAGATTTTTCTTGTTATGCAATCTGCCCGCGGTATCGA
>JAZRTL010000238.1:0-4317 GCA_045652025.1 Eubacteriales bacterium | reverse complement strand
CGAGGTTATGGAGGCATGCCGCTATGTGAATGCCGACAAATTCATCTCCCGTCTGCCGGACGGTCTTGACGAGGAGGTTCGCGAGAGAGGCAATAACTTCAAGTCGGAGGCCAAGCGGTCTTAGGAAGACAATCCAGGGTTCCAACTCCTTGGCTCACAGAACGACATGGCTACGATCCGACTTCGAGGTTATGGAGGCATGCCGCTATGTGAATGCCGACAAATTCATCTCCCGTCTGCCGGACGGTCTTGACGAGGAGGTTCGCGAGAGAGGAAATAACTTCTCTGCGGGTCAGCGTCAGCTGCTCTCCTTCGCGAGAACTATCGTGCATAAGCCTGCGGTTATGATCCTCGACGAGGCAACCGCAAATATCGACACCGAAACCGAGCTTCTCATCCAGGATTCGCTCGAGAAGATGATGAATATCGGCACGATGCTTATAGTTGCGCACCGTCTTTCGACAATTCGCAACGCCGACACGATTATTTATCTTTCCCACGGGGAGATTATAGAGCGCGGCTCGCATACCGAGCTTTTGGAGAAAAAGGGCAGATATTACGAGCTTTACAAGCTCCAACAAGACAAGGCATTGCTTAAAAAATAAAAAAGGAGGGTTATCTTGGAAGCATATTCGGTTATTTTTAGCGCAATAAAGGAAAACTTTGGATTTGAATTCGACCCAAAGGACATTCCAGAGCGGGAAGCAAAAGAAATATTGTGCCTTGCGGAAGGGCTGGATATGTCGCACCTCGTTGCCCTACCCCAATTTAAAGATTATTGCGAAAAGAAAAAGCTCGCGGCTTTTTACCGCACCCAGCTCCACGGAATTGAGGAAGAGCAAATAACCAAGCTTTTAGATGAAAACAAAATCAACTACGTTCTCCTTAAGGGCTCGGTTATTAGGCACTATTATCCGGAAAAATGGATGAGAACGAGCAGCGATATAGATATTCTCGTTAAAGATTGCGATATCCAAAGGGCAAGCGAGGTTATTTGTAATTCGCTCGGATATTCCTTGGAGGAAAAAGGTAGCAAGGATTACCAGCTTTACAACGAGCGCGGAATACACCTTGAGCTTCATTTTTCGATAAAGAGCGACGACGTTCAGGATACGGTTTTAGGTCGCGTTTGGGACTTTGTAACCCCCAACGAAAATAGCTTTGGGCTTTCGCTAACACCCGAATTTTTGTTGTTTTATATTATCGCCCACGCTCGCTTCCATTTTGTTGCGGGCGGTTGCGGAATAAAGCCGTTTTTGGATTTTTGGGTACTAAAAAACAAGCTTGATTACGATAAAGAAAAGCTTTTTTCGCTTATAAAGGAAAGCAAGAACGAGGAATTTTTTGAATTTTTTAATTTGCTGACGGCGGTTTGGTTTGAGAATTCGCCCCATACCGAGCTTACCTTGCGCGCTGAAAAATATATCCTTTGCGGCGGCGCATACGGCACGAGCGAAAACCTTGGTGCCGCGAGCGCACACCGAGAGGGCGGTTGGCTTAAATATTTTATAAAGCGAGTTTTTAAACCGAAATCCGAGCTGGAGATACAATATCCCAACCTTAAAAAGCGTCCCTTGCTTCTTCCCTTTTACCAAATAAAGCGTTGGTTTAATCTTTTTAACAAAAGCAAAAGAAGCAACGTTAAATCCGAGCTTGTAGGAAGCACCGAAAACGCCGAGGTTAAAAATCTTTTTAACGATTTAGGTCTTTGAGAATTATGAAAATTGTTATTTTGGACGACGAAAAAGAAATAGCGGATCTTGCAAGCGTTTATTTAGAAAACGAAAATTTCGATGTGATTAAATGCTTCACTATCTCCCAAGCATTACACGCGATAGAAACCGAGGAAGTGAATTTAGCAATTCTTGACGTTATGCTTCCCGACGGAAACGGCTTTGACGTTTTGAGCAAAATACGCGAAAAGCACAACTTCCCTATTATAATGCTTACCGCAAAGGTCGAAGCAACTGACAAAATTAACGGACTTTCGCTCGGCGCAGATGATTATATTACGAAGCCGTTTTTACCTCTGGAGCTTGTTGCGAGAGTAAAAGCGCAGTTGCGGCGTTACACGCGGTACAACTCCGGATGCTCAAAAAGCGAGGAGCATATATTATCCTGCGCCGGAATTGTATTAAACAAAAAAACGTTTGAATGCACACTTAACGAAAAGCCGTTATCGCTTACAAAGACCGAGTTCGCTATACTAAACATTCTTTGTTCAAGAAAAGGCGAGGTCGTAAGCTCGGAAGAATTATTTAAGCTTATATGGCAGGAAGAATATTATACGAAAAACAACAACACAATAACCGTACATATAAGACACCTGCGCGAGAAAATGAACGATTCATTTGAAAAACCAAAATATATTAAAACGGTTTGGGGAGTGGGATACAAATTTGAAGGATAAAATTTTAAGTATTGTCAAATATTTAGCTATAATCGTTATAGGCATCTCGCTAGCCACGGCTATCTTTTATTTTTTCGATGAATTTATTAACGGTGCCTTTGTTGATTGGTTTGACAGCAATTTCGTTGTTCACTACGATAAGCACAGCTTTGTCCATTATAACGAGATTAAAAAATTAGTTTTTGCCGTTATTGCAATAGGAATAGTTTTATGCTCAACGGCTATGGCTCTCGCGGCGTACATTGCCAAAAGAAAAGCCGAAAAAAAGCTTATAAATAAGACAAGCAAAATGATTAGAGCTTATATGGAAACCGAAGCCGACGTTTTTTCGATTTTCCCCAAAAACTACGCTCCGATATCGGCTGAAATCGCAAATATAAAAGCAAATATCGCCCAAAAAGAACACATTTTAAAAGAAGAAGTTTTACGCAAGAACGATTTGATTGCATATTTGGCGCACGACTTAAAAACGCCATTAACTTCAATAATCGGTTATCTTACGCTTATGAGCGAATCGGCAGAAATGACCGCAGAACAACGAGCAAAATACGTTGGCATAACGTTAGAAAAAGCCAACCGACTTGAAGAAATGGTTAATTCGTTTTTTGACATAGCAAGATACAATCTCCAACAGATAACTATATCGAAAGAACAAATTGACCTTCATTATATGATGATTCAATTAGTCGAAGAGTTCTTCCCGATTTTAAAATCCCATGGGAATACCGTATCGATTGACATTCCTTCCGACGCAAAGGTTTTTGCAGATGGCAACGAGCTTGCGCGAGTATTCAACAACATTTTAAAAAATGCCGTTGCATACAGTTACGGCAACACCCCTATATCCATTTCGGCTTATTCAGAAATTAACAATATACATATTGTATTTTCTAACCAAGGCAAAACAATACCGAAGCAAATGTTAGAATCTATTTTCGATAAATTCTTCCGCCTTGACACTGCTCGCAGTACAAATAGCGGCGGTGCAGGATTAGGTTTGGCGATTGCCCGCGAAATTGTAACGGCTCACGGCGGCAGCATTAACGCACATAGCGAGAACGAAACAACAGTTTTCGAGGTAATATTGCCTAATAAACAAACTTAATAATTTCTTAGGAAACTATTTATTTCTTCTTAATGTTTAAAAATTCTTGTTACGTTAAAATGCAAACGTAATAAGAATTTTTTATTTTGAGGTGAAATTGTGAAAAGAAGAAATAAGAAGCGGAGAAGACTTTTAAAAAGAATTAAAGCATTATTTTTCTGCTTGGCGATTATTTCAGTTGCCGCAATGGCTATATGGGAGCTTATAGAAATATCGCGAATGTTTACTGCCACCCAAAGCATTGAAGCTTCGGTCGTATATGAAGAAAGCATAATAAGCGATACAATCGAAGAGAACATTACAAACAGTTGGTATTTGATATTAGTTAACGCCCAAAACCCCTTGCCGTACGGGTTTGAGCCGATACTTTCTGAAACCGAAAACGGTTATAAGGTAGATACCCGTATTAAAGCACATTTGGAAAATATGCTTTCGGATGCAAGAAAAGCAGGACTAATCCCAAAAATAACCACGGCATTTAGAACAGAAGAAGAGCAAAAGCGTTTGTTTGAAGAAAAAAGAAACGAATATATAAACGAAGGGTATAATCATTCGGTTGCTTCGGTGATGGCACAAAAATGGGTTGCGCTCCCCAACACCAGCGAGCACCAAACAGGGCTTGCGGTAGATATTTCAACTTCTAATTGGGATGAACAAAATGCATATACTATTTGGGAATGGTTGGAAAACAACTGTTATAAATACGGCTTTATACTCAGATACCCCGCAGACAAAGAAGCTATAACGGGAATCAGCAACGAGCCGTGGCACTTTAGATACGTTGGGGTAGATGCCGCTACCG
>JAZRTL010000237.1:0-3902 GCA_045652025.1 Eubacteriales bacterium | reverse complement strand
CTTAACGTCTGCGCTCGTCCACATACCTACCATCTCGTTTTTGTCAATAACCGCAAAGCAGATATAACAATCAAGATCATCGTTGGTAGATGGCTTAACGCTGTCGTGAATGGTAATTTGCAATAATATTTCCTTTTGGGTTAAATATTTCATCTTGTCGCGGTAAACGCTTGTAACCTCAACGCGCTCACCCTTGTCAACAAATATCCGCTCGCTTATTAAAAGCGCGTTGGATTTAAAAAACTCGTCGTCAAATTGGTCGAGATATTCTTTCAATTCATCGCAAAACGGCTCTTTAACGCTGTAATTGGTTGTGATGATAAACATCATCTCGTCTTTGCTTAAAGCCGCGTTCGCGCTTTCGGAATAGCTTAGATCCTCAAGCGCCATATTATTTGCGTGTTCGTATTCGGCATCGATTTTAATAACGCGCGAGGTGTGATCTATTTCGCCCAATTCACCCTCGTATTTATAGTCGTACAGTTTGTAACGGGTGGAGAATAACATTGTATCGGGCCAATCCTGCTTGGGTATTTCTATAGCAATAACCTTCTCCGAATCTTCAAACACTTTAGCGCCTTGGTTGTTTATCTCCATATTAATAATTAATGCTTCGTCGTGGCTTATAACGTCATTAATATTAACGTAACAACCGTCATATACACAGGAATAGGAATAAAACATAAGTATATTCTTTTCGAAAAACGCTTCGTCGATGCCTGCGGTATAATCGCTGAATTTGCCATCTTCGGAATTTGTAGTGTATCTGCTTGTTATTTCCGAAAAATCGTAGTAGGTTTGTGCAATTTCGGGGCAATGCACCTTGGTTGGATTGCCGGTTGTGTGTAGCTTGTTGTTGTTTTCGATTTTACCGTCAAAAATCTTGGTAACGAACTCTAACGGCTTGCCGCTTTTGTCTTCTTCGGAGTAATCAAAATCGCCGTTTGAATATACCTGCTCGTGCTCGCATTTTATGCTTGCGATGTTGTCCAAATCCGATTTTTTCACCTTTGCAACCAAGGTTGTGGTTTGAAGCGCAGTATCGCCTCCGCCATAGGTTAAATATCTTATCTTTATCGTAACGTTGCGATTCTCATCGGCATAAATGTTTTTGAGTTGATATTCGGGCGTGGTGCTTCCGTCCACAAAAAATACAAATATAACCGAACTGTCATCAAAAAATTCTTTGCTGAATTCCTCGCCGGGCTTAAATTCGGTTTCATCACAAAAGCTTAAGTAATCGTCGTAGCTTTCTATAAACTCAATATATCCGTTGCGGAATCTTTCGGGGTATTCATAACCCCCTTCGCCTTGAAAAGGACCGTACGCCGAACCGATAAAATCAATATATCCTGCAACGAAATTGTCGGTAATCGGCTCATCTTCGGAAGTGAACTCGCCTTGAGAGCTTTCGGCTTGGGAACTGTTGGTTTGGGTGCTTGCGGATTCGTTACCGCTTTGGTTGGAACAACCACAAACTAATAAAAGGGATAACAATACCAAAATAACAATCGATTTCTTCATTGTATTTACTCCTTTAAAAGCTTTAATCTTCTGTCTATTTATATTGTAAAATATTTTCGCCTAAAAATCAACAAAAAATTCCGCGATATAAACCGCGGAATTAATTTTAGAGGTTAAAAATTCTTTTTGCGTTTTCGGAATAAATAAGGTCCTTTTCCTGTTCGTTAAGACCAATTTCTTCAATTTGGTTAAAAGCAAATTCGGTGTTCCAAAGCGGATAATCGCTACCGAACATAACCTTTTCAACACCGTGAAGCGAGATAAGCTCATAAAGCTCGCGCGGGGACATCCCCAAAAGCGCCTCGCTCGTATCGGTAAAAACGTTTTCGCCGATAAGATATTCCTTCGCCTCGTCCCAAACGCCGTAACCGCACATATGCGCGGCGATAACCGAAAGCTCGGGAACCAACTCCAAAACCCTTCTAACTCGCTTCGGGGTAGAAAAATCGGTGTTCTTGTCCCCAACGTGAAATAGGATAGGGAGGTTAAGGCGAGCGCATTCCTTGTAAATCGCAACTGCCTTTTCGTCGTCGATAAAAAAGCGTTGGAAATCCGAATGTATCTTAACGCCCTTTGCTCCAAGCGATTTTGCACGCTCTAATTCGGCAACGGCTTCGTCGAAGCTCATAAAAGGGTGGAAGGAGCAAAGCGGAATAAATCTACCGTCGCTCTTGCTTGTGTTAATAATAAAATCGTTGCCAACTCGCGCGTGCTCGGTATCGGGCTTTAGCGTTGCCGAGGAAATAACAAAGCGTATGTTGTTAAAATCCTTTGCGCCCTCAAAAATACCCGGAATAGAGCCGTCGCCCTGCCTTGCCAATCCGTAATAGTTAACAATGTTGTCTGCCGCACGGATAGCAATCTTTTCGGGCCAAACGTGAGTGTGAACGTCAATAACTTCTCTGGTTATCATTTATGTACCTTCAAATAAATACGGCAGGTTGCCCTGCCGTATAGTAATAATCGATTATTCTTCGTCGGTGCTTTCTTCGTCTTCCTCGGGAAGCTCAACAACCGAAAGTACCTTGCCGCAAGAGGGGCATTCGAGTTCTTCGATTTCGTCAATATCATCTTCGTCGATATAAACGGGGTTGTTGCAAGCGGGGCATTCAAGCTCGTAGCATTCGCAACAATCGCAATCGCAATCGTCATCGTCGTCGCAATCACAACCGCAACCGCAATCACAATCACCACCACAGGTGCATTCAAGACCTTCTTGGCAACCGCAATCGCAATCGGGGCCACAGCCGCAGCCGCATTCGCATTCATCTTCGTCGATGCAATAAAAATCTTCTTCTACCGCGCCGAGATCCTCGTCGATTTCTTCGATATAATCTCTAAGAGTAGCTGCTTCGTCCTCGATATCAAGAACGGTAAGCGAAAGGTCCTCGAGCAAATCAGCCATAGCTGCAAGTACCTTGCCTTCGCCCTTGGTGGTGTCGATAGACATACCTTCAATAAGACCCTTAATGTATGCTGCCTTTTCGGATACTGTCATAGTAAAATCTCCTTTTTAGTTTAGGATTGGTGATTCGAACAAAAACTATTCAATAAATTCTTGTCAAATAGAATCAAGAGCGTAGCGACTTATACTCTTTCGAGATATTCGCAAGTGCGGGTATCAATCTTAATAACGTCGCCTTCGTTGATAAAGATCGGAACCTTAACTTCAGCGCCGGTTTCAACGGTAGCGGGCTTGGTAACGTTGGTAGCAGTGTTGCCCTTAACGCCGGGTTCGGTAGCGGTAACCTCAAGCTCAACGAACATCGGGGGTTCAACAGAGAAAACGTTGTCCTTGTAAGAGCAAAGACGGCAGGTCATGCCCTCTTTAACAAACTTAAAGCTTTCGGGAAGCTTGTCGCCGTTAAGGGGAACCTGATCGAAGGTAACGGGATCCATAAAATAGTAAAGATCGCCGTCGGTGTAGCTGTATTCCATATCTCTTCTTTCAACGATAGCCTGAGGGAACTTTGCGGTGGGGTTGAAAGAGGTTTCGATAACTGCGCCGGAGATGATGTTTCTCATCTTAGTTCTTACAAAAGCCGCGCCTTTACCGGGTTTAACGTGCTGGAATTCGATAACCTGCATAAGCTGGCCTTCCATTTCAAAGGTCAGACCGTTTTTGAAATCGCCTGCCGAAATCATATTATATCCTCGTGATTTATGTCCTATTCAAAAGACAAAATATTATATCTAACTTATTTTATATTAAACGACTGTATTTGTCAAGTCTTTTTTAAAGCTCGATAAGGCTTCTGTCGCTGTTTGTAAGATTTTCGCAGCCGTTTTCGGTAACGAGCACCATATTTTCTATTCTCACGCCGTATTTTCCGGGGATATAGATACCCGGCTCGACGGTGACGATATTACCCGCAACG
>JAZRTL010000236.1:0-1041 GCA_045652025.1 Eubacteriales bacterium | reverse complement strand
GCCGCAATCGGTTGTTGCATCTGCATATTGATAAAGGTAGGAGCTACCCTTTGTACAATAGGTAACGTCAATTTCAACGCCTGCGGCTTGGGCAATACCCTTAAACTTTATCGGAATACCGTTAAAGTAGGTTGTACTGTTGCCGACAAACATAAACTTCTTAGCACTTGCAGAAGCGGCTTTGGGATTGTCGTATTCTACGGTAAGTTTGGAAGTGGATTTATTATAACTACCCTTAACGTCATAAATAACCGACATAGTAGCGTTATAAAGCATTGCGCCTTCCATTGCGGTATTATAGCAAGCCACAAGGTCGCTATTATTTGCACCAAAGGCAACCATAAAGCCACCCGCGGGCACGTTAACCGTTAGCTGAGGCGATCCGGTAACGGTATCGCTGTTGGGGTAAATATTTTCGCCTGCTTCGATCAATTTACCCGAAGCGTTAAAAATAAACAGCTTACTGTATTTAAAGCTATAATCCGACGCTTTAATAACGCGCGTCGAGGAGCTTGTGTTGGGATAAACGTAAACGTTGGAATGGGCTTTCTCGGGAGGTGTTGTATCAAATCCCGTAACCGTAAACGTTTTTGTGTTTTCGTAAGCAACCGCGGTAAGCGGAGCAAGCGACACGAACATACTCGAAAGCATTGCGGTTACCAACAGCAACGCGAGAATTCTTTTAGAACTATTCATATCGAGCAATCTCCTTTCTGATTTCAATAGTATTTTATATCAAACTCACAAACAAGTCAATACAGACAATGTCATTTTGTGTAACTTTGATAAATATTCTTTCAAAAATAAAAACCGAGGCACATGTCCTCGGTTTTTATTTTTTTAATTACTTAATTTGAAAGGTTCCAAAGTATGCTCTCTTAATAAGAACGTAGTCCATAGAATCGATTTCATTCGATCTATTAACGTCGCCGCGCTTGAACTGGTCTTCGTCGAAGGTGAAGGTTCCAAAGTAAGCACGCTTAACAAGAACGTAGTCCATAGAATCTATTTCGCCGTTCTTGTTTACGTCGCCGAGCATAT
>JAZRTL010000235.1:0-5879 GCA_045652025.1 Eubacteriales bacterium | reverse complement strand
GTGCTCTACCGGCTGAGCTAATGGATCATATCTGCAACCGCCCTATTAGAATACCACATATATGCCCTATATGTCAATAGTATTTTTAAAAAATATCGCCATTATTTTAACCAAAAAGGTTTAATATTTACGCGATTTATTAACGAACGTTACAGATGAAATATAAATTAATTAATAAAATCGATAATTTGCAATTACCTTACCGAGAATGGTAACGTCTCGGCTATAAATTGGAGACATTGTACGGTTTTCGGGTTGTAACCTGATATGCTCGGGCTCTTTAAAGAAGCGCTTTACCGTAGCTTCATCATCGATCATCGCAACGACTATTTCACCGTCGTCAGCATATCTTCTGCTTTCTACGATAACAATATCACCATCAAGAATACCGGCTTCGATCATACTTTCGCCGATAACGCGCAAAGCAAACAAGTTCGCCTTGCCGCGCGCCATACTGCTCGGAAAATCAACGTATCCATCGTAATTTTCGACCGCAAGTATAGGCACACCGGCAGTAACCTTACCAAGTATCGGAACTCTTTCCATTTTAACCGAATCATTCTTCTTGTCGCTTTCGATAGTAAGAGCGCGACTTTTACCGGAAGACTTTTTTATATAACCCTTCATTTCAAGTCTTCTTAAATATCCGTGGACAGAAGAAGTAGATTTAATATTAAGCGATGCACAAATATCTCTAACCGACGGCGCATAGCCGTTCTTTTCCATACATTCGCAAATATAATGATAAATCTCTTTTTCTTTTAAAGTAAGATCATCCATCGTTTTCGCTCCTCTGCTCTTTTAACAACCTCATCGCAATCATAAAGAGCTCTCTTGCGCGTTCGTGCTTGCCCGATAAATAGAAATATCCATACAAGCATTCTAGACCAGTAGCGCGACGATATTGAACCGCCTCTGCGCTACGCGAATGGTGGGTATTTCTTGCATTTCTGCCCGTTTTATAGAACCAAGTTTCTGTTTCATCAAGCTCGGGTAGAATAATGCCAACGATGTTGCTTTGGGAAACGGCTGTGATGATAGCTTTTATAGTTTCGTTAAGCTTTGAAACAACACAATCGCCATCGCCTATAACATATTCCCTTGCGAGCGTTTCATAATAAGAATCGCCCAAATAAGCAAGCACCAACGGACTATAATTGCGTTTAATAAACTCTAAACTCTTTTCCATTTTGCACCTTGAGGGGTGTCTTCGATGATAATGCCTTCTTCGCGCAATTTATCTCTAATAGCGTCTGCTTCGGCATAGTTCTTTGCTTTTTTTGCTTCTGCACGTTTTGCGATCATTTCTTCGATATATGCAACGTCGCTATTATCGTTTTCTAAGCCAAATCCAAGCAAATCGCAAAGCGGAACATAAATGGAAAATACCCCTTCGATATATTCGTTGGAAACTGTTTCGGAAATAACGGTATTAATATCTCTTGTCATTTCGAACAAATAACCTATAGCATCTGCGGTGTTAAGGTCGTCTTCCATCGCTTCGATAAAGCTAACCTTCTTTGCTTCAAGGAACGCGATACTGTTCTTTTCCCTTTCGGAAAGCTCGCCCGTAGCATTTTTCTTAGAAAACTCAATGTTGCTAAGGCAGTTGTTAAGTCTTTCAACCGCTGCCAAGGATTGAGTTAAAATATCATCGCTATAGTTAATAGGACTTCTGTAATGTGAAGAAAGCAAGAAAAATCTTACTGCCTTATAACCGAATTTACCCGCCGCGTCGCGCACAAGGAAGAAGTTACCCGCGGATTTGCTCATCTTTTTATTATCAACGTTAATATGACCGTTGTGAAGCCAAAATCTTGCAAGGGTACAACCTGTAGCACATTCACTCTGGGCAATTTCGTTTTCGTGGTGAGGGAAAATTAGGTCAACACCGCCGCCGTGGATATCGATTTCTGTTCCGAGGTATTTGTTAACCATCGCAGAGCATTCGATATGCCAACCGGGTCTACCCTCGCCCCAAGGGGATTGCCAAGAAATTTCGCCCTCTTCCTTCTTTCCCTTCCAAAGAGCAAAGTCAAAGGGGTGCTTTTTAATTTCGTTAACGTCGATACGCGCGCCCGCTTCAAGCTCATCCATATTATGATGAGAAAGCTTGCCGTAATCACTGTCGCTTTGGGAATCGAAATAAACGTCGTTCCCCGAAACGTATGCATGTCCGCTTTCTATAAGCTTTTCAACAATTTCTATGATTTTATCGATGTTTTCGGTTGCTCTGGGGTGAACGGTAGCATCGTTAACGCCCAAACCGCGCGCATCGGTAAAATATTCTTTAATAAACCTTTCGGCAATTTCGGGAACGGTTGTATCGTTTTCCTTTGCCGCGCGAATTAGCTTATCGTCAACGTCGGTAAAGTTTTGAACAAAAACAACCTCGTTACCCTTAAATTCAAGGTATCTGCGAAGCATATCGAACACAACGAAGCAACGAGCGTTACCGATATGGAAATAGTTATATACGGTAGGACCGCAGGTGTACATCCTTACCTTGTTATCTTTAATGACAAACTCTTCTTTTTGTCTTGTAAGCGTATTAAAAAGTTTCATAAATTCAATGCCTCTTATTTATTAGTGTTAATAAATTGCCAATAGGATTTTATGTAATTAACACCTGAAATTATAGTGAAAACCAACATAGTTAAGGTAGCAAGCAAGGTAAACCATCCGCCTAAAAACGGAAGTATTACGGGCTCGAGAATAACCGCGCAAATACCAACGATTTGCGTTACGGTTTTAATTTTACCCAAGCTGCTTGCGGCAATAACCGCACCGCTCGATTTAACAACGACCAAGCGCATCGAAGTAACGGCGAGCTCTCTAAATATTACAACAACGGCAGTCCAAAAGAACAAATCCTCTATTAATTCGTTAGGTATAGAGATATGAAAACCAACGTCGCTGTAATTAAAAATATAGCCGGAATAGCAAATTGCTATCATCGCGCCAAGTATAAGAAACTTATCTGCGAGCGGATCCATAAATTTACCGAAATCTGTAATTAAATTTCTCGAACGTGCTAAATATCCGTCTAAAAAGTCGGTAATAGAAGCAATAATAAACAGCGAAGCCGCAATTATTCTGCTAATATTAGCGTTATCAAACACGTCATAAACAAGAAAGAACACAAAAAACGGAATTATAGCTATTCTTGCTAACGTTAATTTATTGGGCAAATTCATAAAAAGTCCTCCAATAAACGTTTATCGTGCTTTACCAAACAAATCGTAATCTAAAACCTCGGTGATGTTTACAGATACAAATTCACCTTCATTTATACGTCTGGGAGCTGTGAAATATACCTTTCCGTCAATATCGGGCGCATCCGCATAAGATCTGCCGTAAAAGCATTCCGAAACGGGATCGTATCCCTCGCATATTACGGTAAGAGTTTTATTAACGAAATTATTATTAAAATCGTTATGAATACGATTTTGGTCGCTCATAATTGCTTCAGCACGCTTCTTTTTGGTGTTCGCGCTAACCTGCTTGGGCATATCGTAAGCGGGGGTTCCCTCTTCGCGTGAATATTCAAACACGCCAAGACGTTCGAATTTGATTTCCTTAATAAAGCTGCGAAGCTCGTTGAATTGCTTTTCTGTTTCGCCGGGGAAACCAACGATAACGGTACTTCTAATAACCATTTCGGGAACGTTGGAGCGCAATTTAGCAATAACTTCCTTAATGCTTTCGGTCGTATCGCGACGATTCATATTCTTTAAAACTTCGTTGTTAATATGCTGGATAGGCATAACGATATATTTAAGAAGCTTTTTGTTGTTTTTAAATTCCTCGATAAGACCATCGGTAATTCTATCGGGATAACAATAAAGAACGCGTATCCATTCGATACCTTCGATTTCGGAAAGCGAAGAAATGAGACTATCTAATGCATAAGTGCCGTAAATATCCTCGCCGTATCTCGTTGTGTCCTGAGCAACCAAACAAATTTCCTTAATACCGATAGAAGCGAGATTTTCAACCTCTTCGATAATATCGCCCATATTACGGCTACGGAATTTACCGCGGATATCGGGAATTACACAATATGTACAGCGATTATCGCATCCTTCTGCAATTTGAACGTATGCAAAATAATCGGGCGTTGTAATAACGCGCTCGCCGCCTAAGGGTGTTTCGTCAACGTTTTTAAAGCTACTGAACGTACCGCCCTTATAAGCAACCTCGACCGCTTCGCAAATGTCATCAATAGAGCCGGTGCCCAAAATACAGTTTACCTCGGGTAATTCCTTTAAAAATTCTTCTTTATAGCGTTGCGGCAAACAACCGGTTACAACAATACCCTTTAACGAACGGTTTTTCTTTAACCAAGCAATATCCAAAATGTTTTCAATCGCCTCGTTCTTTGCGCTTTCGATAAAAGCGCAGGTGTTAATAACAACAACGTCTGCGTCTATATCCTCTGCTACAATTTCCATACCGTGATCAACAAGCTTTGCAAGCATAACCTCGGTATTTATAAGGTTTTTGGGGCAACCAAGCGATACAAACCCTACCTTTATTGACATATATGATTACTCACTTTCAAAATTTCTTAAAAAATCACAAACATCGCTGCTGGAAAAGCCCGCGCGCATTGCACCGGCATAGACCTTTCGACGATAATTAACGTCGTCAAGGCGCGATATATCATACTTCTTGCGAACAAATTCCTCTATACGATCGCTTTGGTCCTCGTTTTCGTATTTAGATAAGGCGTTTTCGATATCATCGCTCGAAATACCTCTGCGGTAAAGCTCGTTGCGAATTTTCTTAAGCCCCATATTTTTGAACACATAGAAGGTTTCGGCGTAACGCTCTGCTAAACGAGCGTCGTTGACGTATCCGCGTTCAACAAGCAAGCTTGCCACGTCTGTTGCAAGATCGAAGTTAAACTTTTTCGATAATTTATCCCGCAGTTGCTTTTCCGAAAGATCGCCGTAGGATAAATATTCAAACGCTTTCTTTATACAAGAAAGACGTTCAGCTGCTTGCGCAATTTCTTCCATAACGTCATCGTCAACAACGTCGCCCTCTTGTATATTTAAAGCTTCTAAATCGTGAACTGTAACTCTAAAGCGTTCTCTATCAACGATAATTAACGCTTCGTTGCTATTGTCGTTGCGTCGAATTGAATCAATTACAAACATTATTCTTCGTCGAACAAGTCATCCGCATTAACGGTTTCGGTAAGCTCGCTCTTATCGTTTGTGTAATGAGCAAGAATCTTTTCGGAAAGCTCTGCCGCAAGTGCTTCGTCTTCCTCGAGAAGCATTCTTACCTTATCCTTACCTTGTCCAAGCTTTTCGCCGTTGTAAGAGAGCCAAGAGCCGCTCTTATCGATAACGCCACAGTTAATACCAAGCTCAATAATTTCGCTTTCCTTGGAAATACCCTTGCCGTAAATAATGTCAAACTCTGCAACGCGGAAAGGAGGCGCAACCTTATTTTTAACAACCTTAACCTTAACGTGATTACCAACTATTTCGCTACCGTTCTTAAGCTGATCTGCCTTGCGAACGTCCAAACGAACGGATGCGTAGAACTTAAGAGCTCTACCGCCGGTTGTTGTTTCGGGGTTACCGTACATAACGCCAACCTTTTCACGAAGCTGGTTAATAAATATAACGATACAGCTTGACTTTGCGATAGCGCCCGAAAGCTTTCTAAGCGCTTGGGACATAAGTCTTGCGTGCAAGCCAACGTGCGAATCACCCATATCGCCATCAATTTCGTTCTTGGGAACGAGAGCTGCAACAGAGTCAACTACAACAACCTCAACCGCACCGGAGCGAACCAACGCTTCGGTAATTTCAAGAGCTTGTTCGCCGTAGTCGGGCTGAGAAACCAATAGCGAATTTGTA
>JAZRTL010000234.1:0-7533 GCA_045652025.1 Eubacteriales bacterium | reverse complement strand
TCGATACAATCGGCAATATAATCGAATTTGCTAATATCAATAGCCGTTGCCGTTTCGGCAGAATAGAAAATTTCTAATTGCTCTATCTCGGCTTCGGGGTTAATATCCTTTAGCCGTTCGGCGCAAACGCTAACCTTTGGCTTGCCAACGGTAGAGGAAAGCGCAACTAATTGGCGGTTGCGGTTAGTTTCGGAAACGGTATCGTTATCGACAACCGTAATTTTGCCAACCCCGCAACGAACAAGCGCTTCGGCACACCAAGAGCCAACACCGCCAACACCAAAAACCGCAACCGAGGCGTTATTCAATTTTTTAATACCGTCCTCGCTTAAAAGCGGTAAGGAACGTTCAAGCAAGCTCATAAAATTCTCATTTCTCGAACGGGTGGACCGCATCGACCACCGCCGAATAATATTTATCGTAGGTAACAAACCCAAGCGGGCTACCCGCGGGCTTTTTAAGGTGTCGAACGCGGGTGTAATCCACCTCGACGTTGCGGCTTCCGCGCTTTTCGCTGTAATAAGCGGCAAGCATAAGCGATTCGTTATAATCGCGGTCGGTCGGCTCCTCATCGCCGTTTGGGGTAAGGATAACGTGCGAGCCGTGGAACCCTTTTATATGGAACCAAAGCTCGTTACGGTCGGCGTTGCCGGTAAGCTCGTCGTTTTGCTTGTTGTTTCTGCCAACTCTAACCGTAAGTCCGTCGGTTGTCGTATAGGAAAGCGGCTTCGAGGCGGGAGTCTTTTTCTTTTTTTGGCTACCCTTGCCGTTTAAATATCCGCTATCCTCAAGCTCGGCTTTAATCTCGCTAAGCTCTTGGGGCGAGGATGCGCGCTCAATAAAGCCGACAACGCTTTCCAAATAACTGCATTCAACCTCTGTTTTTTTAATCTGCTCGGCGAGCATCACCGATGCACGCTTCATTTTTGAATATTTTTTGTAATATTTTTGGGCGTTTTTCGCGGGGGTAAGAGCAACGTCAAGCGCAACGGTGATTTCGTTTCCGCTTTCGTAATCCATCCCCGTAACGCTGCTGTCGCCCTGCTTAATTCTATAAATGTTCGCGGTAACAACGTCGCCAAAAACCCTAATTTGCTCCATCACAGCGCAGCTTTCAAGCTCCTCTTTAAGCAAAACGAGCTTTTTTCTCGCACGGGAAAGGTTGGTGTTGACCGTTTTTAAAAGTTCGCGGGAGTAACGGCCAATGTTAACACTTTCTTCCTTTTTGCCGAAATAATCGGTTAGAAGTGCCGAAAGCGTTTGGTATTCCTTTCCGTCGGTTTGGTATTGAAGCAAGGGGATATAGGAATATTCAACGCCGTTTTCCTCGCTATCGAACACCGCGTAGGCGGTAAATTGCTTGTTTGTGATAACCGATTTAAGCCAACTAAACTGCGCGGTTAAATCGGTAGCGTTTTCGTTGGTAATAAGAGCGTCCGTCGCGCCGAACGCCCTAAAAGTAAGCTCTCTTGCAACAACGGGCGAAAGACCAAGAAAGCTTTTAAGAAGAAAATCGTTTGCGCGAGCTCCCTCGTTTTCTCTTGCAAGCGCCAAAAACGCGCTATCATCAACCAAAAAGATAGATGCCTTTGCTTGCTTCGGCGGCAGCTCGTAGGGCATACCCGCCATAATCGCACGAACGCCCGAGGTAATATCCGAAACCGAGGAAGCCGAAATAATTCTGTCGCTATCGTCGGTAAGAATAACGTTGGAATATTTACCCATCATCTCGACGTAAATAAACTTGCGCTTAATATATCCCATCTCGTCCGCGCTATCGAAAACAAGGCGGATAATACGCTCGTTTTCAATCCATTCCGCGCCTATAAACCTACCGTTTTGCAAATGCTTTCTGTAAAGCATACAGGTCGGTGTTGGTGTGTCGGGCCTTGCAACGCTTTCGGCGGTAATTGCAAGGATAGGGCGGGAGGCGGAAGCCGAAATAACAAAATTCCCGCGCGTTCCGTTCCCATAAATCTGAAGATAAAAGCAGGTTTGGGAGCTTTGGTGGATTTTTTCGACCCTTGCGCCCGCCCAGCTATTTAATTCGTTTGCGACAGCGGCGCAAAAAAGTCCGTCAAATGCCATATTATTCCTCTTCTGTAATTACTGAAGGTGTGATGGGAAACCCAAATTCTTCGTTTGGCTTGAACATAAAAATATCCGCCCTTGCGCCCGCACGCTCTATAATTTCGGAAAGCACGGGGAGCACAATTCGCTCGGTGGCGTAATGCGTCGCGCAGATAAGGTTCAACCCCAATTCTTTACAATCTATAAGGTGGTTGTGCATAACCTCGCCTGTAATAAAGGTGTCTGCGCCCGCGGCGATAGCGGCGCCGATTTCGTCCTTGCCACAGCCCGAAACCAAAGCAACTCGGCTCGTATTTCCGGTCGCGTTAACTATTTGCATATCCGATTCGCTTATATGCAAGGCATTAGCAACCGATTCGGCAAATGCCAAAAAGCTATGCTCGCTCGTTTCGCCGATTCTTCCGTAGGGGATAAAGGAAGAAATGTTTTTAAGCCCAATAAGATTTGCCAACGTATCGTTAACTCCGCCGTCCATAATATCAAGACGAGTGTGGTAGGAAAGAACGGCAATTCCGTTTTTTATACAGCTAAGAACGCGCTTGCCAACGCTGTCGGTCGGCAAAATGCTCCCCATCGGCTTAAAAATAAGCGGGTGGTGGGTAACAATAACGTTACAGCCCCAAGCTCTTGCGGCGTTTATCGCCTCGGTGGTGCAATCCAATGCACACAAAACTCGCTTAACCTCGGTTTCGGGGTGGGGAATAATCATTCTGCCATCGTTGTCCCAAGGTTCAGAAAGCGTATTTGGGATAAGCTCGTCCAAGCTTTTTGCTAATTGCTCGATAGTCATAATACAACCTCAATATTCACAAAAAACCGCAGTTAAGCGGTTTTTTGTATTAGATATTAGCTTTAATTAGCGGTTAAGCATACCCTTAACACGTCTTACGATGCCGGTAGCGTTAAGCTGGTAATGCTCCAACAATACGCCCGCGGGCGCGCTGGTACCAAAAACATCGTTAATGCCAAGCTTTGTAAGCTTTGCGTTGCCGGTTTCTGCAAGCACGCTTGCAACCGCATCGCCAAGACCACCGATAACCGAATGCTCCTCGGCGGTAATAATGTTGCCGGTCTTTTCGGCATATTCCTTAATAAGCTTTTCATCAAGGGGCTTGATGGTATGAATGTCAATAACAGCCGCGTCAATACCGTCTGCGGCGAGCGCAGCTCTTGCTTCCATAGCAGCCGCAACCATAATACCGGTTGCAACGATGGTAATATCCTTGCCGTCTGCAAGAACAATACCCTTGCCAAGCTTAAATTCGCGTTCGCCTCTTGCATAGAATTGGGGAACGGCAAATCTGCCTAATCTCATATAAACGGGGCCCTCGTGCTTAAGAACCTCCTCGAGCAACGCTTCGGTCGAAGCGGAATCTGCGGGGCAAACGACAGTCATATTAGGAAGCGCACGCATAATTGCAATGTCCTCGCAGAATTGGTGTGTCGCACCGTCTTCGCCAACGGTAATGCCCGCGTGGGAAGCGCAAATCTTAACGGGAAGCTGGGGATAAGCCACCGAATTTCTAATTTGTTCAAACGCTCTGCCACAAGCAAACATCGCAAAGGACGAAGCGAAGGCAGGTGTGCCGGTAGCCGCAATACCCGCAGCAACCGAAATCATATTTTCCTCTGCAATACCGCAGTTAAAGAAGCGGTCGGGGAACTTTTTCGCAAAAATTGCGGTTTGGGTAGAGCCCGAAAGGTCGGCATCAAGAACGTAAAAATCGTTATTTTCGCCTAATTCGGCAAGCTTATTACCGTAGGCAACTCTGGTTGCTTCTTTTTCAGCCATTTTTAACATCCTCCGCTGCTTTTATCCATGCGTTACGCAATTCTTCTTCTGCAATAAGATATTCATCATCCTTGGGCGCTTTGCCGTGCCAAGAATAGTTGTTTTCCATAAAGGAAACGCCCTTGCCCTTAACGGTCTTGCAAATAATAACCGAGGGCTTGTCGCTCTTTTCGGCGTTTGCAACCGCGTTGTCAATCGCCTCGAAATCGTGGCCATCGATAACCTGTGCATACCAACCGAACGCGCGGAACTTATCGTCGATAGGGTGGGGGTTCATAACGTCCTCAACCGCACCGTCGATTTGGTAACCGTTGCAGTCAACGAAGGCAATAAGGTTGTTAAGCTTATATTGGTTAGCGAACATAGCCGCTTCCCAAACCTGACCTTCCTCAACCTCACCGTCGCCAAGCGCGGTATAAACCTTCCAATCCTTGCCCTTGTTCTTGGCAACGATTGCCATACCGCAAGCGGGCGAAAATCCTTGACCGAGCGAAGCGGAGGACATATCGTTAACGGGGATATTCTTCATATCGGGGTGTCCCTGAAGCATACCGCCGAGCTTACGAAGCTTTTTAAGCTCTTCCACGGGGAAATAGCCCTTTAATGCAAGCGCGGAATAAAGCGCGGGGCAGCAATGACCCTTAGAAAGAACGAACCTATCGCGAGATTCCATCTTGGGCTCTGCGGGGTTAACGTTCATCTTGTGGAAATAAAGATAGGTGATAACGTCGGCAATCGAAAGCGATCCGCCGGGGTGGCCGCTTTTTGCACCGTAAACCGCTTCGACAGAAAGCATTCTTATCCTTGCGGCTTTTTCTTTCAGCATAAGTAGAGTTTTTTGTTCCATTGTCCTTGTTCCTTTCGGATTAGAATTGACTTAAAGCCCGGCTCTGCGCAGCGCATCGCTGAAATACGCCGGCCGTGCCGCTTCAAATGTCATAGTTTCGCCCGTTATAGGGTGAACAAAAGAAATATATTTCGCGAACAAGCATTGACCGTCAAGACCAAGCTTGTAACGTGCGTTTCCATATACCGCATCACCCGCGACGGGATGACCGATATGCGACATATGCACTCTTATCTGGTGCGTTCTGCCGGTTTCGAGCGTTAATTCCAAATGCGTATAAAGCGTGCTTTCGGCAACAACTCGCCAATGGGTCGTTGCTTCCTTGGAATTTTGCTCGCTGACCGCCATTTTCTTGCGGTCGGTTTTATGTCTGCCGATAGGAGCGCAAACCGTGCCGCTCTCCTCGCGCATATGCCCGCCGACAATCGCTTCGTACTTACGCTCGAAGGAATGGACGGCAATCTGCTCGGCAAGACCCTTATGGGCTTCGTCGGTTTTTGCAACGATAAGCAAGCCCGACGTGTCTTTATCGATACGGTGAACGATACCCGGCCGAACAACTCCGTTTATAGAGGAAAGCCGTCCCTTGCAATGATAAAGCAAGGCGTTTACAAGCGTTCCGTCGGGGTTGCCTGCGGCGGGGTGAACAACCATCCCGCGTGGCTTATCCACAACGAGAAGATAATCGTCCTCGTATATTATATCAATAGGAATGTTTTGGGGAATTGCTTCTAACTCGCGCGATTCGGGCATCTCTACCGAAACGGTTTCGCCCGCTTGAAGTAAATACTTCTTTTCGCGCTCTTTTCCGTTTACCAAAAGCGCCCCTTCGGAAATAAGCTCCTGCGCTCGCGCACGGCTTATCCCAAAGAATTTCGATGCGCCCGCATCTAACCTAAGCTTTTCCAAAACGTCCTGCTCGGTAACTGTGTAGCTATTCATCGGCTTCGCCTTCCTTAAAGTCGGCTTGCTCGCCTTCGGCAACCTGCGCTTCCACGTTTTCGGTGGCTTGCTCTTCTGCAATTTCCGCAACCTGATCTTGTGCGGGCTCGGAAGCCGTTTGTGCCGCCTTAATACGCTTTTCTACCTTTGCATCGATGAACACAACGTAAATACCCAAAAGCACCGCGCCGACGGTAACGAAGCAATCGGCAACGTTAAAAATCGCAAAATCAACGAAATCGGTATGGAAAAAGTCAACGACGTAGCCAAGGCGAACGCGGTCGATCATATTTCCAATCCCGCCGCCAAGCACCATCGCAAGCGAAACGTTAAACAAAACGTGGCGGTGATATTCCTTAATTAAAAGGTAAAGAATTATCCCCATCGCAAGCGTCGAAAGGACCATAAATACCCATTGCTTATCCGCAAGCATCGAAAACGCGGCACCTGTGTTGCGGGTATGATAAAAGCTCATAACCCCTTTAATAAAGGGCGCGGATTCGTGGTATTCGATATTTTGAACTATAAGGTATTTAGAAATCTGGTCTGCAACTACCGCTAAAATCGCGATAATTGCTGCTAACATACGGCTTTACGGCAACGAGCGCAAAGATGTTGGCCGTCCTCGTCGGTGGAGCAATCGTCCTTGTGCATCCAGCAACGAACGCATTTTTCGCCTTCGGCAACCGTAACTGCAACCGCAATGCCGGTTTCCTCGTCGATATAAGCGTTTGCGGGGCAATCGCAATCGAAAAGGTTAACCTTGCTAACAATAAAGATGTCGGGAAGGATGTCCTTAAATTCGTTAAAGAGCGCGCCCGCTTCCTTTGCGTTAGCGGTATAGATATCGATTTTCGCCTCGAGCGATTTACCAATAATCTTTTCTGCACGCGCAATCTCAAGCGCCTTCATAACGCTGTCGCGCAATTCAAAGAGCTTTTCGTATTTAGCTTCGATTTCGCTAAAGTTATATACTTCGTCGAAGGAGGGCATATCGTTGCAGAATACGCTTTCGCAATCGTCGCTTGCATCGTGGCTCATATAACCCCAGGTTTCTTCCGCGGTAAAGGAAAGAACGGGAGCCAAAAGCTTAACGAGCGCCTTTGCAATAATATACATAGCGGTCTGGGTGCTTCTGCGGGAAGCATCGTCCTTCGCTTCGCAATACAATCTGTCCTTGGTGATGTCGATATAAAGCTTCGACATATCGATAGAACAGAAGTTATGGATATCGTGGTAAACGATGTGGAATTGGTAGCTGTCGTAAGCATCGCGAACGCGCTTAATAAGCTTATTAAGACGCGAAAGCGCCCATTTATCTATATCGCCGAGCTTTTCAAGTGCAACCATATCGGTAGCAGGGTTGAAATCGGTTTCGGCTGTGCCGAGGTTAGCAAGAAGAATACGTAAGGTGTTACGGATTTTTCTGTAACTTTCGGAAAGCTGCTTAAATATAGCGTCGGAAGCGCGAACGTCAACGCGATAGTCGCTGGAAGCAACCCAAAGGCGAAGAATATCTGCGCCGTATTTGTTAATAACCTCTTCGGGTGCAACGGCGTTGCCGAGCGATTTGTGCATCGCCTTACCTTCGCCGTCAACAGTCCAACCGTGAGTAAGAACCGCCTTGTAGGGCGCGCCGCCCATACCCGAGCCGATGGAGGTAAGCAACGAGGATTGGAACCAACCTCTGTATTGGTCAGCACCCTCAAGATAAAGGTCTGCGGGTCTGCCAAGACCGTTTTCACCGTCAAGCACGTTTGCATGGGTGGAGCCGGAATCGAACCAACCGTCGAGAGTGTCGGTTTCTTTATTAAAGTGTGCCTTGCCGCACTTGGGGCAAACAAAGCCCGCGGGGAGAAGC
>JAZRTL010000233.1:0-2206 GCA_045652025.1 Eubacteriales bacterium | reverse complement strand
TTCAGAGAACCGAAACCCCCAATGCTAAGCCTGTCCCCGGTCAGAAGCTGGGATTCGGCAAGATTTTTACCGACCACATGTTCATCATGAACTATACTGAGGGAAAGGGCTGGCACGACCCCAGAGTGGTTCCCTTCCAGAACATCTCCCTGTCCCCCGCTGCCATGGTTTATCACTATGGTCAGGAAATGTTCGAGGGTATGAAGGCATACAAGGCACAAGACGGCAGACTTCTTTTGTTCCGTCCCGAAAAGAACATTGAAAGAATGAACAACACCAACGTTAGAATGTGTATCCCTCAGGTTGATCCCGCTGACGTTCTTCAAGCAATCGAGGAGCTTGTTACCGTTGATCAGGATTGGATTCCTACCGAGCCCGGCACATCGCTTTACATTCGTCCCTTTATTATTGCAACCGACCCCTTCCTTGGCGTTCACCCCTCGCATACCTACAAGTTTATTATAATCCTCTCCCCCGTTGGCGCATATTACGCAAGCGGCCTTGCACCCGTTAAGATTTGCGTTGAGGATGAATACGTTCGCGCAGTTAAGGGCGGTACAGGTTACGCGAAGGTTGGCGGTAACTACGCCGCTTCGCTCAAGGGCCAAGAAAAAGCAGAGCAAAAGGGATATGCACAGGTTTTGTGGCTTGACGGTATTGAGCACAAATACATTGACGAGGTTGGCGCGATGAACGTATTCTTCGTTATTGGCGACAAGGTTGTTACCCCCAAGCTCGAGGGCAACATTCTTCCCGGTGTAACGAGAGATTCGGTTATTAACTACCTTACCGCAAAGGGCTTTACCGTTGAGGAACGCCGTATTTCTATCGACGAGGTTTACGAAGCAGGTATGAACGGTGAGCTTAAGGAAATGTTTGGCACAGGCACCGCAGCGGTTATCTCCCCCGTGGGCTTGCTTGATTGGCACGGCAAGATTTTGAACATTAACAACGGCGAAATCGGCAGCGTTGCACAGATGCTTTACGATGATATTACCGGTATTCAATTTGGTACCAAGAAAGATGATTTTGGATGGAGCCACACGATAAAGAGATAAATCAACAAGTTGTTGATGAAATCGTTAACGAACCCAATTCAATAAACAAAAATACTGCGGCGGAAAACGAAGCCGCAGTATTTTCGACTTGCGAAAATAACGAAGAAGCGCTTCTTGATAGTGAAAAACAAGAAGAAGCGACCAACGTAGAAAACGCGGAAGACGTTGAAGACGAAAACGAGGACGAAGAAGAGGACACAAGGCCGTTTTTACAAAAAGTTCGCGAATGTGAGCTTTTTACAAAGCCGTTTGTAGCTTTTCTTTGGGTTTTTGCATTTTGCTTGGTTATTTATATCGTTTCGAGATTTGTTCCCGCTTTTGCGGAGTTTTGGACAAGATATCCCGCGCAATTCGTTAGGTTTTTGCTTGCAAAGATAACCAACGTTTTACCCTTTTCCTTTGCAGAATGTGCGATAGTTTCGTTACCCGTTATTACTATTGGGTATATCGTCGCCTCGAACGTTTCGACAAGGCGTGACACAAGCAACAAAAACTTTTACCGTTGGATTCGCCCTTTGATTTGCCTTATGCTAACGATTTTCACGTTGTTTTTAGGCGCTTTCGGGCCCGCTTATTCAAGATATAAGCTTTCGGATAATTTAGGGATTGAGCAAAATTCGGTTACCGCGCAGGAGCTTTACAACACGGCGGTTGTCGTTTCGCTTTATACAAGCTACGAGCTTTCGGAAATTAAATTCGATGCAAGCGGTGCTTCGGTTATGGAATATGATTTTTATGAATTAGCCGATAAAATCAACGCTTCGTTCGATAAATTTGCTGAGGACAAGGATTTCATTTCCCACTTTTCCTCAAATCCAAAGCCGCTTGCGGTTTCAAGCGTTATGACCTATACTCATATTTCGAGTGTTTATACCTTTATGAGCGGCGAGGCGAACATTAACACCAACTATCCCGATTTTATTCGACCGTTTACAATAGCTCACGAGATGGCACACCAACGCGGTATTGCGCGCGAGGACGAGGCGAACTTTGTTGCCTTTTTGGTTTGTACCGAAAGCGACGACCCGTTTGTTCGTTACAGTGGATATTCCAATATGTTAAAGTATCTTATGAACGCTTTAGCGAGCTCGGATATGGCGCTTTATAAGCAGTTTATTTCGCATTATTTGCCGAAAGAGGTTTCGGGA
>JAZRTL010000232.1:0-5398 GCA_045652025.1 Eubacteriales bacterium | reverse complement strand
CGCCAATGGCGATAGCAGAGGAAAGACCAGGGGATTTTATACCCGCAACGTTAATAAAATGTCTGCAAACTGCCGATTCACCGATAATAAAATCGGGGTGGTTGGAATTTGCGCGCAATCCCGAAAAGGAGCGAATGTTTTCGCGGTAGGGGATATTTTCGCAGGTCTTCTTTGCTTGCTCCTTAACAAAATCCAACCCGTCGCGCGTTGTGGAAAGGTCGTCGATTTCGTTGTCCTTTTCGGCGTTGGGGCCAACAATAACGTTGCCGTCTGCCGTGGGGGTAACCAAAATGCCCTTGCCCTTTTCGGTGGGGCATTGGAATATAACCGAATTAACCAAACCGCTAACGGTTTTATCGAGCAGATAATATTGTCCCTTGGATGCGGAAATGGTAAACGCCTTGTCGCCGACCATATTTGCGATTTTATCGGCAAAAAGACCTGCCGCGTTAATAACGTATTTGCCCTCGTAAACCTCTCCGCCCGCAGTAACGCGGAAGGAAAGCGGAAGCTTTTCTATTTCGGTAACCTCGCTGTTAAGATGGAACTCAACGCCGTTTTCCGCCGCCGTTTCACACATCGCAATACAAAGTCGCCAAGGGTTAACAACCGCCGCGCTGGGTGCGTAAAGCGCGCCAACGGCGTTTTTGCTAACGTTCGGCTCGCGCTCGGCAAGCTCTTCCTTTGTAATAATTTCCATCCCGCGAACGCCGTTTTGAATACCGCGCTCGTAAAGCTCTCTAAGATGCTGCTCATCCGCGCTGTCGAAGGCAACAACCATCGAACCCGTCTTTTTGTAGGGAACGCCCATCTTAAGACAAAATTCCTCGGTAAGCTCGCTGCCTCTAACGTTAAGCGAAGCCATAAGCGTATTGGGCTCGGGGTCATATCCCGCGTGTACAATACCGCTGTTCGCTCTCGTTGTGCCAACGGCAACGTCGTTTTCCTTTTCAAGAAGACAACATTTTATTTCGTATTTGGAAAGATACATTGCAATAGCGGCACCGCAAACGCCACCGCCGATAATTATAACGTCGTACATTACTACCTCTGGTAAATCCATTTTGTAATAAACACGAAACAAACCAAATCGTTCCGCATAATATATTATAAAAGCATTAAAAGCTTATGCTTGGGAGCTTTTGTAAGCCGAAATTTCTTTTTTAAGAATTGTAACGAACGCCTCGTTTGGCTCGAATTCTATCATAGCCCGCTTGCCGTTAAAGTTACAAAGAAAAACGTAGCTGTTCGCCTTTATATTTTGGTTAAGCGAATATTTAATAATTGCCTTTTGGGAAGAGGGAAGATGATCGTAATCCCGCTTTTCGTAAAGGTCTATCGCGGTTTCCAAAGCAACAGAGCAAATCTGCTGGCGCTTGTTTCCGACGATTTTGGTTATTGCAAAATTACCGCCCATAACCGCATATTCAAATTCGGTAAGAGTATATCTTACGTTAAATAATATCGAAAGAACGAGCGCGGCAAAGGCAACGAAGCGAATTATACCGCCAAAAGCAATAACAAGCTCGGCTGCCAAAAACAGACCTGCGGTAATAAGAACGCTAGACCAAAGCAAAATTCTTGCTTGAACAACGCTTCTTTCGGGTTTGCAAAGGTACAAAACAAAACACCCCTTAATTTTTATCAATATTTAAACGGAGGAACCTAATATGCAATTCGACCGTGCTTCTATCGAAAGACTTTTGTCGCTGGATGACCAAAGCTTTAAAAACCTAACTAAAACCATCGCCGATGCGGTTGGCGCAAGCAAAGCAAAAACCGAAGCGATGCTAAGCAACCCCGAGCTTTTAAAACGGCGTATCGCAAATATGAGCGAGGACGAGGCAAACCGCCTTATTAACGCCGCGGGCGAGGAAAAGAGCGAGGAAATTTATAAAATGCTGCGCGAACGGGGTGTTAACTTTGGACAATGATTTCGCAAGCAAGCTCCAAGCGGTGCTTTCGAACCCCGATGCGATGGCAAAAATAACCGCCGTTGCCTCGTCGCTCGGCGCGCAACCCGAGCCCCAAGCAGAGCCAACCCAACCCGCCGCACAACCTACCGCACAACCTACCGAAAGGTCGGGCGCGTTTCCGAGCAACGCGTTTTTAACGGGTGGCGACCCGCGCCTTGCGCTGCTAAGCTCGCTAAAGCCGTTGCTTAACGAGCAAAAGCGCGACCGTGTCGATTCGTTATTAAACGCTTTGACGGTTGCAACAATGCTAAAATCGTTTAGAAAGTGAGTGGTAAAAAATGTATAACCGCGATTTTGGCGGAATAAAAAGCGAAGGCCAGCTCTATAATTTCGAGCAGGAATACAACGCCTCGCGCAGACAAGAGGAACCGCCCTCGCCCGAGCCGGCGACTTCTCCCAACCCGTGCGAGCGTGAAGCAAGCTCAATCCGCAACGGCTTATTTCGCAATTTGCAAATCGACGATTTAATACTTATCGGAATAGGGATACTTTTGTTGCTCGATTCCGATCAAAATAACGATATTTTCGTTCTCGTTTTGGCTTTATTGTTGATTTTCTGATTCCGCTTCGGCCTCCGCAACCAAAAAGTCGATAAATTTATCAACAATCTTTTTGGTTTTCGGGGGGAGCGAGCGATATTTTTCGTAACCGCTTGCCGCGGAAGAGGAATCGCCGTTGTCCTGAACCAACATACTGCCGCCCGTTTTAATACCCGCGGCAAACATCAAATCCTCTAAATCTATTTCGCCGAAGGCGTGCATAGCAACCTTGCGTATAAGCTTGGGACGCGGCGGGTTTTGCTGGGTTCCAAGCGCAAGCTTGCGCATTTGAACGTAGCTGATATCGCAATCGGTTGCGAACTGTCGCCAAGACCTAACGCCCTTGGCTTCGGTAAGCAACATTGCGAATATTTTTTTGTTCCATTTTTCAGCCATTTTGAACTCCTTCAAGTGCGGCTCCGATAACCGTACCGTAAGCCGAATTGTTGGGGATTATAATATTAACGCCAAACATATTTTTTAGCTTTTCAAAAATCGTTTCCGCTTGGGGAAGTGCGGTAAGGTTGCCAATAAGAACTATGTCCTTAATGTTCTTCATCCTTGCCGAAAAAATCGCCATCATCGCAATAGTTTCAAACACCATATTAACCAAGCCGAGCGCTACGTCCTCTCTCGTTGCAAGGTCGCTAACCTTGCCAAAGTTCGAAGCCGTGGCGTTTGCTTGAAGCGTGGGGCTGATGTCGTTTTCTGTAATATCCGAAATCATAAGGTCAATGTTGTTAAGGTCGCCCTCGAGCGCAAGCTCTGCAACCTGCCTTGCCGAATGAACGCCGATAAGCTTGTTTGCAAGCCCTACAAGCGTACCGCCGCCAACGCCCGTACCGCCTAAGTGAATATATTCGCCTGTTTTGCGGTTGGAATAAACGTAAGCCGTGCCTGTGCCCATACTAACGACGATCGCCTCGTCGATATTGCTTAAATAGGTTCCGCCCTTGCCGTTGGCAATAAATTCGTTAACGTGAACGGTGTCTATTCCGTATATGTTGTCGCCGATAAAAGCCGAGCCAACACCGGTAACCATAACCTTATCTATTTTGGAAAGAGGGATGTTGTTATCGGTTGTAAATTTACCGAACCCGCCATATACCGAAGCAATGGGATCGTTGGCTTTAACCAAGCCGGGCTCCAAAAGCTTTTCGCCATCAAAGCCAACTATTTTCGTGGTGCTTCCGCCCACGTCAATACCTACGATAATACCCATAGTTTTTTGACCTCCGTTTATAAAATCGCATAATATCTCATTATGAAAATTATTAGTCATATTAGTTTATAACTTTTTTGTTTATTTGTCAAATTATTTTTTCTAAAATCTCTTTTAATTATTAAAATTTTGTGGTATTATTATAATAAGATAAATTTTGGGAGGAAGCGCCGAATGTATAACAGCGATGAATTAAAGCTATTTTCATCCCGTGCAAATTCCGGTCTTTGCTCTCATGCCTATATCGTCGATGGCGATAACGGGATAGGTAAATTGGATTTTGCGCTTGAATGTGCGCGTACAATGCTTTGTACGGGGGCGAACAAGCCCTGCGGATATTGCGAGCATTGCGTTAAAGCCCGCTCCGGCAACCATCCCGATATTTACGTTATCGGCTTGGAGCGCAATCCGCTTATCGACGACGTGCGCGAGATAATTCGCCGCTCGGGCTTAAAGCCGAACGATGCGGAAAAGCAAATTTTTATCGTTAATAACGCCGCAAAGCTCCAAGAGCCCGCACAAAACGCGCTTTTAAAGCTTTTTGAGGAGCCGCCCGCCAGCGTTGCGATATTTTTGTTAACCGATAGCCGCGCCGCGTTGCTTCCTACCGTACTTTCCCGCGGGCAAAGGATTCATCTCGACGGCTTCCGCGATGCCGAAATAGCAGAGCGTTTAAAGGAAAAGCATCCAACCCTAACGGGCGAGGAGCTAAATAACCTGCTTCGCATTGCGAACGGAAGTATTACCGTTGCCGAAAGCTTGGTTTCCAAGGAAAGAGTTAAGCTTCGCGAGAAGGCGCAAAAAATGGCTTTGCTCGTTATGGATAAAAACATCTACGAGCTTGGTATGATGTTAATCCAACCAAAGCTTAAAAGGGATCAGGTTATCCCAATACTTACCGAATTTGTAAACCTGCTTCACGAGGTACAAAAAAAGAAATATAACGTTAGGGAAAGCTACGTTGTTCTTAACGCCGATATAGCCGAGCGGTTGCCGAAGCTAAGCAAAAAGGCGTTTGCCGTAATGTGCGAATATACGCTGCAATGTATTATGGCGCTCGAGAATAATGCCAACGTTACCGCCGTCGTTACAAAGCTTATAATCGATTTAACAAACGTGGTTTCGCGATAAAATATTAATTCCAAAACGGAGTATAAATATGGAAAATAACGAAAACAAACAGGAAAAACGAAATCCTAAGCACAACAAGCATAAATATAATAACCATCGCCGCCGTCATCACGGCAAGCCCAACCATAAGCCCGCTAATAACCAAAACGGCGCTTCGGCGGAGGTTGCTCCCGCAGATGAGGCGGTTGTCGCGCCTGCCGAGCAAATTGTAAAGCCCGAGCCCAAGCAAAATACCTTTACTCCCGAGCCCGAGCCCGAACGTAAATATATGTTCGATTACGAGCCCGAGCCCGAGCGCGAGGAAGAGGCAAAAACCGTTGAGGTTGTTGGAATTAGGTTCCGCAACGGTAGCAAGGTCTATTACTTTGCGCCCAACGGGATTAGCTTTGCAAAGGGCGAGCACGCTATTGTCGAAACGGTCCGCGGTGTTCAATACGGCGACGTTGCCGCCGGCAACAAGATGGTTGGCGAATCCGAGGTTGTTTTCCCCTTAAAGCCGGTGCTTCGCAAGGAAGTCGGAGGCCAAGCGG
>JAZRTL010000231.1:0-2734 GCA_045652025.1 Eubacteriales bacterium | reverse complement strand
TAAAGAGGCACAAGCCGAGGAAATGACCTTGCGCGCTGCCGTGGTTGACGGTGAAACCAAAGAGGCAAGAGAGGCAGCACAAGCCGCCCTCGATAAGGTAATTGCAAAAATTGCCGAAATCAACGAAATTATTGCGGAGCTCGATAAGCCCGCGGACGAAACCCCCGCCGAGGATGAAATCCCCGTTGAGGGCGAAAGAACTTTATCAAAAATTTATGAGCAAAGAGGAGCAAAAACTATGGAAAATGAACAAGTAAAGGCAGTAGAACAACGCGCAAAAGCGTTTGTTGAAAGTGGCAAAATGGTAATCGAAAACACCGAGGCAAGGAGCGTGCTCGTTTCAAGTGGCAAGCTTGCAACCCCCACCAAGGTAAGCGGCATCAATGACGGCTTTAATACCGTTTCATCAATCGTTGATATGGTAAAGGTTGAGGATTGCCAAGGTATGGGCAGCAATAAGGTTGCTTATCTTGTATCAAACCCCGAGGCAGCAACCACCGTTGAGGGCGCAAATTACAACGAAAGCGATCCTGTTTTTGGCGTTGTTGAAATTAAGCCCGAAACCATTACCGTTGTTTCTTACATTTCAAAAGAGGCACGCAAGCAATCCCCTCTTGCTTATGAGGCAAAGGTACGCGATGCAGCCCTTAACGCTTTAAGAAAAAAGGCAAGTGCAATTATCACCACCAAAATTGGTGCATCCGAAATCACCAAAAAGCTTGCTATTGCCGCAATCGATGAAAACACCGTGCGCGATATCGCCCTTTCTTATGGCGGCGATGAAAATGTTGCAGGCAATGCAATTTTGCAGCTCAACAAGAGCGATCTTATTACCCTTGGCAAGGTAAGAGGCTCCGATAAGAAAGCGGTTTATGAAATCATCCCCAACGGCTCAAATCCCAATAAGGGTATGATTAAAGAGGGCGGTTTAATCGTTGAATATGTAATTAATAGCAACCTTACCGCGGGCACTCTTGTTTATGGACAAGCTCACAATTTCGAGCTCGACCTTTTCTCCGATTACGAAATCGAGGTAAGCTCCGATTATAAATTTGCAAATGGCTTGCTCGCAGTACGCGGCGATGCTCAAATCGGCGGCGCGGTTGTTGTAAGCGAGGGCTTTGTTGTTGCAACCGTTGGTGCATAATTAAAGCAATCATTGAGGCGGTGCGCCTTAAACGCGCCGCCTTGTAACTAAAATAAAAAGAGGTGGCGATATGTCGAGAACGGAAAGCGAAATTATAGGCAATATGAACAATGTGGGCGATAGCGGGCAAGATACCTTTGTTGCCGATTGGGCGGAATTTGCAAAAACTTTGCTTTATTCTCGCGGCGTATCCAAAACCTATATTGCGAGCGATGCAGGCATAAGGCTTGTTGCGAAAATAACCAATGATTTGCTCGACCTCGGCGATTTATCGCCACTATCCGCGCAAATGGTAAACGATGCGCGAGTAAATCACCCAATAAGGGAGGATAAGGAGGCAAGCAATGTTTAAGGCGGCAAGCATACGCGAAATGCGAACGCCCGCGATCCACCAAAAGCGCACTTTAACCGAGGTGCACGGGCGCGAGCAAGAAACTTGGACGGATGCGAAAAAGCCGAATATCCGCGGCAAGTTTACTCAAAAGCAAAGCCCCGTTATCACGGCAAATGGCTTGGGAGCGGTTGAGGAAAGCATAACCTTTGTTACTTGGTATAAAGCCGATATTAAAAGCGGCGATAAGCTAATAATCAACGGCACGGCTTACAAGGTAAACGGTATCCCCGATGATACAAACCTTATGGGGCGGCAAATGGTAATAAGCTTAAAAAGGGTTGTTTAAAATGGCAAAAAATAAATTTGGTTTAAATTTTGACGGCTTTTTAAAACTCGCCGAAACGATAGACGGCTTGCAAGAGGGCGCGCTCAAAAGAGCAACCGAAAATGCTTTAAGAGCAACCGATGCTTATGTAACAAATGAGGTTGATAAGGCGGTTGCCTCATCAAAATTTGACTTTAACCGCACGGGCACCACAAAGCGGAGCATTGACCGCGAAACCGCCGTAAAGTGGGAGGGCACGCAAGCGGAGGTAAAAGCAGGCTTTACCATAAGCAATGGCGGCTTGCCGTCAATATACCTTACTTACGGCACCCCGCATATAAAGCCCGATACCAAGCTTAAAGCGGCGACAAAGGGCACGGGAAAGCACAAAAAAGCGATACAAGCCTTGCAAGCGGAGGAGTTTAATAAAGTTTTATCGGAGGTTATGAATAATGGCTAAAATTAAAGACGATTTGGCGGAGTTAAATTTACCCGTTTACAAGCAAGGCACCGCGCCCGCAAGTTTGCCCGAGAGTTTTTTTACCTTTTGGGAGGATTACTCGGATGATAATTTAAACGGCGATAATGCCGTTTTGGAGGTAATACACGAATACACGCTCGTATATTACACAAAAGACTTTTCAACCATTTACACGGGCTTGCAAGCGGCTATAAACACGCTTAAAGGCAAGGGCTACATAATAGGCGGCTCGGGCTATGATTTTGGCGGAGCTTATGACGGTTGGGATGCCCGCGCGGTTGATATTAAATTTATCGAATATTTGGAGGATTAAAATATGAAACAATTTAGAGGTTGCAGCCACTTTTACACCGCCGATTATACCATTGACGAAAGCGGCAAAATGAAGTTTGGCACCCCCGAAAAGGTTGCCCCCGTTAAAAGCATTTCCCGCGAAATCAACGAAGT
>JAZRTL010000230.1:0-2265 GCA_045652025.1 Eubacteriales bacterium | reverse complement strand
GAGGGAAAGTACGATAAAGCCAAGGTTTCGATGGTTGTGGAAACACCCGTTATCGCTCTTGATGGATTTTCGGTGTTTAATAACAACGAAAAAAAGATGCTTTTAAAACGAATTTCTAACAACAGCGGTATAATTTTGCTTACCGATAGCGACAGAGCGGGTAATTTTCTAAGAGCTAAATTAAAGGGTATTATTGGCGGTAAGATTTTTAACGTTTACGCCCCAACGATTGTTGGTAAGGAAAAGCGCAAGGAAAAGCCCTCTGCCGATGGTTTACTTGGTGTAGAAGGAATAAATTCTTCTGTTTTAAAGGAGTTGCTTAGCCCTTTTGCTTCGGACGTTGCACTAAAAGGCGCTTGTATCGATAAGGCGCGTTTCTATTCCGATGGATTTTCCGGTGGAGAAAATGCATCTTATAGAAGGGAAAAGCTTGCAAAGCTATTAAATCTTCCCACAACTTTAACCGCAAAGGCGTTGCTTGAAGCAATAAATTTGTTAATTTCCGAAGAGGAATACGAGCTTGCTGTTACGAGGGTAAATAATGAGTAAAACCGTTTCTATAAACACGCTTGGGTGTAGGGTTAATATGTATGAATCCTGCGCTATCGGCGAATTACTAACAAATAACGGGTGTATCATTTCCAAAAAGAACGATGCCGATTATTATATTGTAAATACCTGCGCCGTTACTGCCGAAAGCGAGCGTAAAAGCCGCCAGCTTGTAAGGCGTTGCGCTTCTAAAGGCAAGGTGTTGGTTATTGGATGCGCTTCTCAAATAGATAAAAGCTATTTGGATATCCCTAACGTGATTTACGTTGGCGGTAATCGCGATAAGCTTGGTGTAGTAAACGCTATTCTTACGGATGTCGAAAGCCCGATGGATGCGGTTCAATCGCTTGAAAAGGCACCTTATGAAAATATGTCCTTCTCCGGCGGTAATGAGCTGTTTTCGGAATGCAGAGCGTTTATAAAAATACAAGACGGATGTAACGGAAGATGCACCTATTGCATTATACCTAAGTGTAGAGGAAGCGTTAGGTCAAGAGATAGCGAATTGATCGTTGAAGAAGCGGCAAAGCTCGTACAGAACGGTTATAAAGAAATTATCCTAACGGGTATTGAGGTTGGCGCATATAATAAAATTCCTTTATATGAGCTTATTTCAGACGTTTCTAAAATTCAAGGGGTTTCTCGTCTTCGTCTTGGTTCTGTCTCGCCTAACGTTGTTAGCGATAGATTTTTGGAAACGGTTTCGACTTTGGATAACTTTATGCCTCATATCCATTTATCTATCCAATCCTGTAGCGATAAAGTGCTTGCGGATATGAAGCGTCCTTACAAAAAAAGCAAGATATACGATAGGGTAAACGCTATAAGAAAATATCTTCCTAATTGCAACATATCTGCGGATATTATCGTTGGCTTCCCGGGTGAAACGGAACAAGATTTTCTTGAAACTGTAAATGCACTTAAGGAGCTTGGCATTTTTCACGTTCATTCCTTCCCATATTCCGAGCGCAAAGGCACTCCTGCGGCGGAAATGAAGGGAAGTGTTCCTAAGCAAGAAAGGTCGGAGCGTAATTCACGTTTAATCACGTCTTGCGAAGAAACAAGGAAAGTAGCGTTAACCAATCTTATTGGGAAGCATTTAAAGGTTTTGATAGAAAAAATAGTAGATGGAGTTGCTATCGGTCATACCGAGGAATTTATCGAAGCGAGCTTTAACGTTAGCGGTGAAGCCGTTGGCGATATTGTTGAAATTAAAATCAATTCAGTCGATGGTTCTCTTTTAATAGGAGAATCAAAGAAAGGTGATATATTATGAACGAAAATATTTTAGAAAATAACGTTGGAGAATTGGAAGCTCTATTAAAGGGCGAAATGCATTCGCTTTTATACAAAAGAATAGGTTCGATAAAAATTGCTGATGCTCGTATTAGCAAGGTGTTTATGAAAATCGCAAAGGAAATCGAGTTCGATACCACCTTTTCTGTTGCAGAGCTCTTTTTGGGCGCAGAAGCGGTTATTTCAAAGGGAAAGCCCAAATCGCTTGTAGATTACGTTATCTATTCCTACGATAAATTTGCTATCAACGAAAAGCTTGCAAAGAATTCTGTTAACGGTATATTCTCCTTGCTTTCGTTGAACAACGGCTTGGAAATAGATATCGATGCTATCGGCGGTAGTTATTCTTCGGCAGAGCTAAAGAGTTTCCTTGTTATTCCTGCTTCCAAAATCGAAAAGTTCCAATCGATTGCCCAAAAG
>JAZRTL010000229.1:0-1320 GCA_045652025.1 Eubacteriales bacterium | reverse complement strand
AGAATGATGCCCTTCACGCGGTTGGAAATGCTATAGGAGGGGTATACGCTGATCGAGTCGCCCGAGTGGATACCCGTACGCTCAACAAGCTCCATAATACCGGGAACGAAAACGTCTCTGCCATCGCAGATTGCATCGACCTCGACTTCCTTACCCTGAATATATTTATCTACAAGAACGGGTTTATCTACGTCGATTTCAACCGCAGTACGCAAGTAGCGACGAAGCTGTTCTTCGTTTGCGACGATTTGCATTGCTCTACCGCCAAGCACGAAGCTGGGACGAACGAGCACGGGATAGCCGATTTCGGCAGCGGCAGCGATACCCGCTTCGATATTGGTAACTGCTTTGCCCTTGGGCTGAGGAATGCCGAGGGTACTAAGCAAGCTTTCGAAGCTATCACGGTTTTCCGCACGGTCGATCGCTTCGCAATCGGTACCGATAATTTTAACACCGCGCTTCATAAGAGGTTCTGCAAGGTTAATTGCAGTTTGTCCGCCGAGAGATGCGATAACGCCGATGGGCTTTTCGAACTCGATAATATTCATAACATCTTCGGGAGTAAGCGGTTCGAAATAGAGCTTATCTGCGGTAGTATAGTCGGTAGATACGGTTTCGGGGTTATTATTGATGATAATTGCCTCGTAGCCGGAATTTTTAATTGTTGTAACGGCGTGAACGGTGGAATAGTCGAATTCTACACCCTGACCTATACGGATAGGACCTGCACCGAGAACAACGATTTTTTCTTTATTGGTTAAAATCGAAGCGTTTTCGCCGGTGTAGGACGAATAGAAGTAAGGAATATACGCGCCGGTATGGCAGGTATCTACCATACGATAGATGGGGAACATCTTATTTTCTTTTCTGATATTGAAAATATCGAGCTCGGTCTTACCCCAATACTTCGCGATAATCTTATCGCAGAAGCCGAGCTTCTTTGCTTCGCCGAGAAGCTTTAAATCGCCAACGTTATTCTTTAATTTATCTTCCATTTTGACGATATTCGCAAACACCTCTAAGAAGTAGCGTGTAATTCTTGTGATTTCAAAAATATCGACGATAGAAACGCCGCGGCGAAGGAGCTCGCAAACAGCGAAGATATTATCGTCCTTGAATTCCTCGATATATGCGAGAATATCGGAGGTTTCCATATTTACAAACTTGGGAAGCTGGTAATGGTCCGCGCCGGTTTCGAGCGAGCGAACCGCCTTTAAGAAGCATTCCTCCAAGTTGGAGCCGATACTCATAATTTCGCCCGTTGCCTTCATTTGAGTACCCAAGGTGTTGGGTGCGGTGGCGAATTTATCGAACGGGAAT
>JAZRTL010000228.1:0-1408 GCA_045652025.1 Eubacteriales bacterium | reverse complement strand
GATAGGTTTCGCTTCCCAAGCCGGTTATACCGTAAGAGCCGATTTCCTCTTTATCTGCAAGGATAACCACGGCGGTATGTTGGGGGATTTCAAGGTTAAACAGCGCACTGAAGGAGGGATATGCACAAATTCTGTCATCGTGGCCGTATGCGGCGATAAGCGAGCGGTCGAAGCCAACCTCGCGGGACATTATAGCGGGAACTGCAGTAAGCTCGGCGGTTATAAGGTCGCGCTCGGTTATACCGTATTTTTCGTTAAGGATAGAAAGCACCTTTAGCTTAACTCCGCCATCGCAATCGATAGGCATAGAGCCGTTGATGATATTAAGTCCCTCGCCCGTTATAAATTCGGAAGCGGACTTGCTCATTTGGTCTTTACCGATATGGGGCATTAGGTCGCTTATATAGAAAACGGGTTCATCATCCTTTGCGCCGATATTAATATCGATTTTTGTACCATCGGCACGGTAAACTACACCATGGAGCTCCAAGGGAACGGCAGTCCATTGATATTTCTTTATACCGCCGTAGTAATGGGTTTTGAAATATGCGATACCGCTATTTTCGTAAAGCGGTTGGGGCTTTAAGTCAAGGCGAGGAGAATCGATATGAGAAGCAATAATCCTTGCGCCGTTATCTAACGGTTCCGAGCCAATAACCGCAAGCATAAGCGATTTTTCGTGGTTTACATAACATATTCTATCCCCTGCCTTTAATGCATCGCCGGGGGTATAGGGCTTAAAGCCCGCCGCGATCGCCTCGCCCTCGGCATAGCGGGTAGCGGTGCGCTCGGTTTTTGCGTTATCGATAAAATGGCGATAACCCTTGATAAACTCATCTACTTTGAGTTGCTCGGGAACCGATTCGGGAATTGAGCTTTTGGGTTTGAATTGTAGCTTTTCTGCTTCTTTTCTGTCCATAATTAATCTTCTCCGTTATAATACAATGTTTTATATTGGTTTTGAGCTTCTTTAACTCGGTTTACATAATTCTTTGTTTCTGTGATTGGAATTGATTTTAAGGTTACGCCGTCATCCGAATATCTTTCGTCGGCTAGCCAACCGCCTACCCTACCGTGTCCCGCGTTATATGCGGCGATAGCGGTATCCCAATTATCGAACCTATCGTATAGATGTCTTATATAATAGGTGCCGTATTTTATATTAATTTCGGGATTTGAAATCTCGGTATCGGGCGCGCTTTCGCCCATAACTCTTGAAAGCCAATCGACCGTATCGGGCATTAGCTGCATTAAGCCGATAGCTCCTACGGGGGAAACAGCTTCTTCGTTAAAGCTGCTTTCGCTATAGATGATAGCATACACGAGCGATTCGGGCACTTTATATTCTTTTGCGTACCTTGAAACGTATTCGCTATATTCGCGGGGGTAAAGATATTCTCTTATATTA
>JAZRTL010000227.1:0-7065 GCA_045652025.1 Eubacteriales bacterium | reverse complement strand
GCTTTCTTTTTTGTATAAGAAAACCGATTGGGAGTTGAACCCAATCGGTTTTTGTGTTGTTTATTCAATTATTCAAGCGTAATAACGGGGATCTTGGACCAGTCGTTTCTTCCAATAACGCCGCCGCCGTTGCGGTAGGTTATGTTTTTCCAAACGCCGTTTTGAACGTCCTGTTCGTTAGTGGAGTTGATAGAGAAGGTTAAGCCCATTTCCATACCGGATTCGGGGGTGATACCAAATTCCGCGAAGGGAATTGCAACCTCGTAAACGGTAAGCTGATCCTCGTCGGAGCGGTAGCATCCCGCAAGACCTGTAAAGGTTGTGGAGATGCCGTTTTCGTAATAGCAGGTTTCGCCGTTATCGTTAAAAGCAAAGCCATAGGAGCGAACGATGCCTTCGCCAACCGCGGTGTTGTTGGAAACGTGGTCGAAGTTTTCGGCAATATATTCTCCCTTTGGCGATTGCGAGCTAACCTTAACCTGAATGCATTCGTATTGATACATATCGTTCGGCTTGTCGCTTGAGATGGGGCAATAATGGTAGGGGGAATCGACCACAACGCAAAGATATAGATAATCTTTATCGTAGGCGGTGTAATACTTGGCGGTAGCGTAGTAATTGTTGGTTTCGAACTGCGCGTAGGACCAAGAGGGGTTGGAAGCATTAACTGTTTCGATATAATAAGCTTCCCATTCGCTAACGTCGGGGTTACCGTCGATATTAAGCGGCTTTTCCGCCTTCTTTACGGTATAGTCGGAGCCGGTGTAAAGGTGAAGACCGTGGGGGAAAACGGTGGTCGCGTTGTCTAATCTCTTAAGCTTGTTAATATAGCTCTTGTGGTAGGAATGAACCGCAAGAACAAAGCCGTCCTCGGCACGCTCGATAACAGCTTCTGCGCCAAGGTCGTAGAAGGATTTAAGGGTATAGCCGAAAAGGGTTGTGTTGTATTCGAAAACAGCTATCGCGTAATCTGCGGTTGTGTATTGCGAAAGAATAACCGCGCTGTCGGTAATAAGCGTTACCGCTCCGTAAACGGCTTCGGTGTCAACGCCCGTAAGCTGAATAGAGTTAGAGCTTGTTGCCTTTACCTTGGTGTCAACCGCACCGATGGAGATGAAATTGGCAATAAATTCGGGAACTTCGGCGGTTTCTGCCGATTCCTCTGCCGAAGCTTCGCTGCTTTCGGTGGAGTTATCGCCTTCGCTAACGTCGGCGGAGCTAACGTTGGCGGAAATAGAGCTTTCCGCGGTGGAAAACAGTCCTTCGTTGCCGCTTTCGTCAGAACAAGCAACCGCAAGCGGAAGAATAAGCATTGTTGCAAGTGCGAAAATCAAAAGTTTTTTCATAAAATGCCTCCTTAGCGTTCTTTATTTTATTCTAAGCCCTCTTGCCCGTTTTGTCAAGAATAAAGAAAAAGGAGCAACGCATTGTCGCTCCTTAAATTTTATTTTTTGTAGTCGTAAATCTTCTTGGGGGCGATAAAAATCGGTTTTTCGCTATCGCAATCGTAGGAAACAACGTAGAACACGTCGCCGACGGAGGAATAGTCTTCGGTTTTGAACGGGGGAACGTATCTTCCAAAGCGGCTAAAGTAGAAGGCGGTTACGTAGCGGTTGGACAAGGGGCCGTAGGTGGAGCTGAATTCGTTTTCTCCAATCCGTTCGAGCGTGTCCTCGTGTACGGTGAACGCCTTGTTTTTTAGAATTGCGCGCAGATAGAGCGCTTTTTTGATATTTTTAAAGAACGTTAGGGCTAAAATAATAATTCCCGCCAAAATAATAAGAAAAATCGCAGATTTTATCGTGGTTAGCGATAAAACCCAAGAGAAAAATCCCACGCCAACCCCGACAAAAAGCACCGCAAAGGCGCAAGCTAAATAGCAATCGGTAATGTCCGAGCGAATTCGACCGCAAATGGTTTCGTCGGTGAACTGCTTTTTCTCTTCTTCGCGCATAACACTACCTCCGTAAAATGTTGGTTGTAGAATACCATGTCCGTGCTGAATTGTCAAGAAAATAAAACCGATTTGATTTTTACGTCAAATCGGTTTTTGTGTTATTTATGAAGCACTCGCTTACACTCGCGTGAAGCATTGCGCTTTGCGCAATATGAAGCAAATTCGCTTTGCGAATTTATGAAGCGAAGCGTTCCTTATCGTTGCGAAGCAACACTTCATTAGCGAAGCGTCTTCATAGGCGAAGCCGACTTCATGTTCCCGAAAGGGAACGCTTCATTGAAAAAAGCACCCTAACGGTGCTTTTTTCTGGTGTGGATGAATGGACTTGAACCAACGACCCCTTGCATGTCAAGCAAGTGCTCTAACCAACTGAGCTACACCCACGTATTCGGTTTGCTCGGTAATTGTATCATATAAAAAATAAAAATGCAAGAGCTTTTTTTATTTTAAAACTCGCGCGGGCGGTGGTTAAAAAGGGCATCTTGCGGTAGGTGAGAGGGAAGAGCGGAAAATGAAAAAATGAAGAGCGAAGAATGAAGAAGCAAGTGGCGGGGAAATGGAGCGATGTGGAAAACTTGGTGGAAAACTCGGTAGAAAACTCGGTGTTTTTGGGGTGTGGATGGTGGAAAAGGGTGCGATTTGGTGGAAAAGTAGATGGAAACGGTGGAAAAGTGGGCGACAGACCGCAAGGTTTTGCGGAAGAGAAGAGTGAAGCGTGAAGAGTGAAGAGAGAAGAGGTAAAGTAGGGACAGGCGTCCTCGACTGTCCGAGGTTTGCTCCGCAAAAGCGGAATTTATTATATTTGAATGTTATAAATCTGTTGTAAATTGTGCTATTCAAACGGCGCTCATTCGCCTTGTTTTGCCTATTGGGTTGTAGATTGTGCTATTTGTTGTAAATTGTGCTGTTTTCGCTTTTCTTTTCGGACGGTCGGGGGCGCAATAGCCCCCCAAAAAAATCTATGATTTTCGGGGACCCCGCGTGCCTACGATTGATTTGCAAAAGCGAAATTTATTGTAGGAAAAATTGGGTAGAAGGGTAGAGAAATTTTAAGAAATTTACAACAAATTTTTGCGGGACGGGGCACTATATATTGTTAAATATGGGTCGTGGCGAAACAAAACACACAAAATCTGTAAACCGTTGGGATTGGTAGGACTTTCCGCTTTATTTCGGGAGCAAAAAGTTGGCGTCGGTGGTTGACAAATTGCGGTTTTTGCGGTATAATACCTCCGTATAGATATACGCTCGATAAATATTCACTAGATAAAGGAGAAATCACCGTGAAAAGATCTATCGCTTTGCTGTTAGCATTATTGATGCTTGTGGGCATGGTTCCCGCAACATTTCTAACGGCCTTGGCGCATGGTACGGGTGTAGGGGTTAACAACGTTCAAAACCTCTCGCTTAACAACGCGCCGAACCAACAAGTTCCTGCCACAGTTAACGTCGATGGCGTTGCCAACGACTCCGGCTGGAAGGGGGACGAATGGAATTATGCAGATGGCCTTGATGGCATTTGGGATGCATATCTCGTTCGCAACCCCGACTTTACTTATAGGTATCAAATGCACTACGACTATGAGTTCCTCTATGGCGTAGTGGTATTTGACGTTGCCGACATTAAGTATGGCGAACTTTCCGAATTTACTATTTGGATAAATAACGGTATTGACGTTAATACCTATACCTCCAAAATAATTCTCGAGCTTGAACGCGAAGGCGACAAGGTTGATGTTCATTGCGCTCGCTTTATGTACGGCGAAGATAAGGAAATTACCGAAAACGTTACCGCGGCCAAGGCGCATCAGCACGCCTCTACTCAGGACGGTACCGTTGTAACGGTTGAGTTCAGAACTCTTATTGACGTTATTGACGGTAAGGAAACCTATACCGAGGGCTTTAACCACACCCTTACCGCGTACGTTTCGGCTTCTGTTGTTTCGGGTGAGGATATCCAGCGTCTTTACCACCCCCGTGTTGACGCGAAGGTTGACGCTACCGATATCGACCTTACAAAGAATTGGCCCGACACGGCGGTTAAGATAACTCAAAATGAGCTTTATCCCGGTTTGTCCGGCAATACCGACTATTCTTTGGCTTCTCCCGAGCCCGTTACTATCGACGGTAATCTTGATGAAGATATTTGGCGTGCTTTTACCGATTACGGTATTTACGAGATGCCTCACCAGGAATATAAGACATCCGGCTTGTTTAAATATACCTCTCTCGCGGGTAACTACAGTACCTCTCACTATAAAGTGACCGCCAACGGCAGTCCTGATGGCCACTGGTGGTACTCCACTACCGAAGGACAACCCGAGCACAAAAAGCCGGGTTCGCTCGACCGCTTCTTTATGGGCTCCACCCCCGGCGATAAGCTTAACACGTATATTCCTTTAAGATTTAAATATAAGTTCGACTCCGACGGTAAAAACCTTATTGGCGGCGCGCTTGTTTATGCGGACTGCTTTAACACGGATCTTTACACCAACAACAGCAGCCAGTCTACCTATTTTAAGCTTATTATTGGCGGCACTTCTAAGGGTGGCAAAATGGCAAGCGGTGCTGCTGTCGAATGGTATCAGACTATCCAATTACAACACAAACTCACCGAATGGGACGATCCTACAGACTATTACAGCAAAAAAGAATGGTTAAGTCCTACTTATTGGTCCCAAAACGCGAAAAACAATAAGACACTCGGCGATTACGACGGTGAAATTGGCTTTTACGCTACGCGCGCAAGCCGTTTTAACCTTAATTTCGAATTCGTAATTCCTTACGAAGCGATTATCGGTACAAACGGTGCGGTTAAGGAAGGCGATGAGCTTGTTGTTGTTCTTCAGGTTGCAAATGCAAGCAGCACGGGAACAAGCTTCCCCACCACGCCTAATTCCTATTACACTTTGTCTCAGACCAGTATAGTCAAAAAGGCAGCGGGTTTGGATATCGGCCACTACGAAAACGTTTACAATTCGTACACTCTTAATGCATACGATCCTAAATACGTTGTGGCAGATCCCAAAGATGCAAACGGTTCTTTTGACTCCGGCAGATACTGTGTTTTGCAGGCGGCAGACCTTTTGGTCGATAGTGCAGTACGTGTTGATGACCGTGGCGCAGCGCAAAGTTACCGCTACCAGCACTTTATGACGACCGAAGCGATTTACGGCGCGGTGCTTATGGAAATAAACCGTCCGTATACCGAAGTAGGTAAAGACCAATATCGTCTTTGGATAAACAATGATGAACCGCAATGGCGCGATTCGGTCGACTATACGGTTAACTTTATGTATAATGAGGCCGATACCAACTCGGCCGACCTATGGACCAAGGTTGACGTTTCGCTGGGTCGCTGGGGCGACGAAGAAGATGGCCAAAATAACGCCAAGGATGCGGAACGTTATACCGAAAATTATAAAGCGACGAATATATTTGCGCATATGCGTAAGCTTACTACGGACGAGATCGAATTCGATCCGGACAGTAAGACTATATATATTCTCGAATATAAAATCCCGCTCGAAACCGTTGGTGTTACCGAAAAGATAAAGTATAAGGAAAACGGAGGCAGAGAAACCGCGTTTACCTATTATACTTCTATTGAAGACGCGAACAGCTCGTTCGGTAGTACCGGTAAAAACGGTATCGTTCACCCCAAGCCCAACAACCGTTACATAAACAGCGGAGAAATTAACGAAGCTATTGAAGTTGAACTCGGCACTGCTGAGGAATACGGCTTTCATCCGATCGGCGGCTGGGTAACTACAACCACTAACGTTGACGGTGCAAACAGAATATTTACCGACGAGCGTACAAACCTATTCACTATCGACGGTAAGCACACCGAAAAGCAATGGAATACCGAAGAAGACTTTATTCGCGTTAACTCCAACACCGGTTCTTGGGGCGCAGCTCCCGACGTTGATAATATGTTCGCCTATGACTATAAAGTGTTAGCAGGCAGCGAATATATTTACGGCGCGGCTAAGATTTACGACGCTGCAAAAGAAGGCGAAAAGCTAAGCTTTACGCTTTGGATTAATAACGATGCAAAAAACGGCGTTGACAAGAAGTTTGAATTCTATATTGACAACGGCACGGCAGTTTGTGTAGGTGCCGACGGCAAGCAAATTACTCTTACAGAAGAAATGACGAGATGGAAATCGGATCACGAAAGTCAGGTCGTTACTGTATCGACTCTCGGTCAATTTGCGATGTACACCATCAACGGTGAAACCTCGCTTGAATTTATGCTTTCGCTTGAAGGTCTTGGCATTGTAAAGCACGATACCAACGAAAACTACAAGCAATTCACCTCTAAGCACGCTTTCGACAACGCAGGCCCTGAGTTGCCTTATACCGATAAATTCTATATTAACAAGCGTAGTCCGTTCTCTTACGTTGTAAGTGTTCGTAAGGAGAAGGGCAGTACTTCCGACGAATTGTTCTATCCCAGTTCGCGTACTAAGGTAGAAACACTTTCGCTCACTCATATTAATAGCTCGAACAGCACTTACGGTTCGGCGATTTATACCGATATTGAAAAGGCGAAATATCTTAACCCGAATGGATATTGGAAAACAGGTTTGTTCGTTCCTTATACCGATGCGAACGGCGGTTATCAAGACGTTTATCAGCTAATAAAATACGCTTACGTCAACGAAACCAACAGACCCGAGTTTGTCCAGCTTCTCCAAGATATCCCCGGCGCGTTCATTTACACCGCAAACTACGGCAGAGGCGACGACCTTGTTGATGCACTTGCATCTTCGGGTAGCTTGGTACGTATTAGCGGCATTGACCTTACCAAAGAAGGTCTCGCTACCCTCGCTCCCGAAAATATTCCCGTAGGATGTATCGGCGGTGCAGAGCCCAATGAGCTCGGTTGGTTTACAAACGTAACCTACGAGGTTATTAACGCAACCTCTATGACGGCAGACAGCGCCGATAGATTCCCCCACCTTGCAGATGCGGCGACCTATAACGGCGAAGACCGTTGGGACGGTCCCAACTCCTTGCTTATTACCGCACTTGATTACTATCTCCCCGAAACGATCGTAGTTGACGGTGATCTTAGCGATAGCGGTTGGTCGGACGATATG
>JAZRTL010000226.1:0-9813 GCA_045652025.1 Eubacteriales bacterium | reverse complement strand
CCTTTCGTATTTTGAAAGGATAAAATAAAAGCACTCTTCAATGAGTGCTTGTGTTAAAAATCGGTATCCTGCCATACCCAAAAAGACATAGGATTACCCTAACTCTAAAAGACACAATCTCCCCATTTTGCCCAAGAGACCTTTACGTGCACAGAACGGTAAGCATTCCGACTTGACCTGTAAAACAGGAGTTACGGTAATGGCTGTTGCCGCGGACTTCCACCGCGATTTCCTTACCCCCGAGCATATTAAATATATGCCCGACAACGAATAATTTATATTCAGATGAACTGCGTTTATTCCTTTGTTGGTTGGATTATATCATATCTCTCCCGCTTTTTCAAGAGGGGATTGGATAGAAAAAGCAAGTCTTGGGACTTGCTTTTTTGTGTCGTGTGTCCGATTTAGATGCAAAGCCATGCTTGTAACGAGGTCTATGTATGGAAAATATTTAACGCAAACATTTTGGCTGTACACGAGTTTTTGGGGGTAACTCTATGGAATTTGAGGTATGGGGATCGATAACAACACCCCATGCTTGAATCAAAGGATGAGAATCCAGCGAATCAAGAACGTCTTTCAAATTACCCTTAATAGCAAGGTATTTCGTACAGCCGATTGTCTTCATATGCTCTTCCAAGTCGGAAATATTTGAAAACGCAGGGAAGAACATAATATCCGAACCGTTAGTTTGCAACACATTAGGATACTGTCCTTTCTCATCTTCAAAAAAAGGAGTAGAAGAGTAAAGCGTTTTCTTTTCATTCGCGTTTACAAATTCTTGAATGGATATTTCACCATTTTGAAGTTTTTTGACAGATGTGTTCCATTTGTTTGATTTCCAAAAAAACATTATCGATCTCTCCTTCTAATTGTTCATACAATATTATACCGCAATTTTGTAAACATTTCAACCGTTTCGCCGGTTCGAATCTGGCTACAGAGGCGAAATGCCCGAAAGGCATCTACAAAAATTCGAAAAGCTACCTTACTTCTTCACTATTCACTATTACTTATTACCTTGCCAAATTCCCGAGTTAGTGAAAAGTGAAGAGTGAAAAGTTAAAAAGTAAATCCCCAAGGACAAGTCCTCGGGGATTTGTGTCGTGTGTACGGAATAGATATAGGATTAAATTTAATCTGCTTGCATGGCAAACAATCGGTCTAATTTTGCTTGCTGTGTTTCGTCCAAGTCAAAACGTTCAACCACCTTCGGGGTGTTTTCTGCGCCCGTGATCGTAATTGAGTCAGAATCAAACAGACTTTTTATTTCTAACATCTTGTCTAAAGAAATATTTTGTGATCCCGATGCGTAGCTATTAAAATCCCCACGTGAGAAAGAAAACTCCTCTCCACCCTTGGTTTCAATAGTAATCGCATAGGTCCAAAAACCTGTTATATGGTATCTTCCTGTTCTATTTTTATACGCCCTAATGGTTAAATGAGCAAAATCCTCTGTGGTATATGTATCGCTTGTGAGGTTTATTAGGTTGATTTTCTCGATGTGATTATCTTCATACAAAGCATTTCGACCGAATAAACCAAACGGAATTAAACCTGCCGCGAAAACCAAAATCGAACACCATAAAGCAACCATTTGTCTGGCGAATCTCTTTTGAGATGGCTTTTTATTTATATTGTATTTTTTTCGATGAAAAAACGGAACACAATCTTCCTTGTAAGGATATTCGCCATATTTATATTTCTTGCTTCCGAAAATAGGCTTCTTCGATTCCCACGCACATATGAAAAAAACAAGAGCGCTGATTTCAAGATATAACACGAAGGTCAGGGAAAACAAAGAACTTGCAGTGCTTCTGTATGCGACGGTGTCGGCTCGGCTAAATGCAATGACACTTCGAATATAATCAAAACAAATGATAAACAGAAATGCGCCTAAACAGGAGATGATAAAGCATAAAAGATAACTGGACTTATCAAGCAAGGTCAATGGCGGACAAAGATGCTTCTTTTTGTCTTTGCGTTTTGATTTTTTGCTCATGCTATTCTCCGTTCTGTTTATGTGATATAATTATACCATGCTTCTCTGATATTCGCATAAACGCTACTTGAACTTTTACGAATTTGGAAAAGAGTGTTGGACGGTGCCTTAATATTTTGACAAAGTAACTCTATATCGGTCGCAAGCTGCTCCGAATAAATCAACAAGTAGTTATTTGCCATAATATCACCTCTTTAAGTGTATTATATCACATTTCACAAGCTAATTCAAGAGCGCTTTGCATCATCGCGTCCCCATCACGCCGAAGGCGTGTATATCATCCGCAATTTGTTGCGGTATATCATCAATGCGAAGCATTGTATATCACCAACGGCTTGCCGTTGTATATCATCAAGCCGCAGGAAGATACACGCTGGCGCGTGATGAGATGCAAGGTCGGCTCGCCGACCTTGATGATATACGCCGCACTTTGTGCGTCAATGATATACCAAGCCTACGGGAACCCCCAAAGCTCGTCGAACTCGCTTCGGGGAACCCCTACTGCGGCTTGGATAAGAAAAAAGCAAGTCTTGCGACTTGCTTTTTTTGTGTCGTGTTGACGGAATGGATGTCATTTTGTATCGTTTGTTTTTGCCGTGTTTATCGAAGCAACAAGCATTGCGCGGATTCCTGTGCAAGCGGAGTCAAGTTGTTTGTATTGGGGTTCGGTTAAATAATTAGTTTTGTATAACAATTCCAACCAATAACCTGTTTCGTTAGCTTCTTTGAGTGCTATTTGAAGCTTTGCAATAAAATCTGCTTTTCCGTGGGCATATTGCGCTTCACGAATGTTGGCGCCTATACTTGTTCCGCTTCGACCGATTTGATTGGATATAATGTGTTCCTTGTTTTCTTTTAAACGTTTTACAAGATTGATAATAGATACTGCAAAATCCATTGATAGAACAGATAATTTATCGTTTCGCATATATAACACCTACTTCCAAAAAGATTGTATCATATATTTTCCCGGATTTCAATGAAAAATGAAGCATTTGCTTCGCAAATATGAAGCACTCGCAATCGCTCGTATGAAGCGAAGCGCACCACCTTCAATTTATGTTGCGAAGCAACACTTCATAGCGAAAGCGACTTCATTCTTCATGCGCCGCAAGGTGCGCTTCATTCTGCCAAAACAAAAGCACCCAAAAGGGTGCTTTTGTTTTGGCAGGGATAGCAGGATTTGAACCTACGAAATGCCGCAGTCAAAGTGCGGTGCCTTACCGCTTGGCTATATCCCTATATTAAATTTAACACGTTTCCGCGCAAAAGCCATTATATCCTAAAAAATTAAATTTGTCAACTGCTTTTTAGATATTTCTTGGATTAATTTTTGTTTACTCTCGTTGCTTTTTAAAAAGAAATATTGTATAATCTCAAATAGAAGAAATTTTAACGATTTTCCCAAGAGGCATCCTATGAAAAAACTAATCTCGCTCTTATTGTCGGTGTTCTTGCTCGCTACCACTTTTTGCGCTTGCGCAACCAACCCCGAGCCCACCCAAACCGAAGAAAAAACGCTCGTTCGCGTTGCGGGGATGAAGGGCCCTACCTCTATCGGTATGGTCGGAATTATGGAGGATAACTCCCAAGGCGTTGCAAAAAACGATTATAGCTTTTCTATCGAGGGCTCTGCCGATGCAATCACCCCAAAGCTTATTAAGGGCGAGCTTGATATTGCGGCGGTACCCGCTAATCTCGCCTCGGTTCTTTATAACAATACCCAAGGGGAAATAGAGGTGTTGGCGGTTAACACTCTCGGTGTGCTTTATATCCTAACAAAAGGCGAAACGGTCGAAGATATCTCCGACCTTCGCGGTAAGACGGTAATTACAACCGGTAAAGGCACCACCCCCGAATACACTCTCCGCCATATCCTTATAAAAAACGGTATTGACCCCGATAAAGACGTAAATATCGAGTTCAAGAGCGAGGCAACCGAGGTTGTTGCCGCCGTTTCAAAGCTCGAAACCGCTGTTGTGATGCTTCCGCAACCCTACGTTACGGTCGCTTGCGGTAAGGTAGAGGGGCTCGAAATCGCTATCGACCTAAACGAAGAATGGAAAAAAGCTTCGGGCGGGAACTCTATCGTAACCGGCGTTGTTGTTGTTCGTAAAGCGTTTGCGGAGCAAAATAGCGACGCGCTAAAGAGCTTTTTAGAGGAATATAAAAAATCGGTCGAGTTGGTTAATTCCAACGCCGAAAATGCTGCCGAGCTTGTTGTAAAGCATGGCATTTTCGATAATAAAGCGGTTATCCAAACGGCTATCCCAAAATGTAATATAACGCTTATTTACGGTAACGAAATGGTCGAACCGATCAACAATTACCTTGGAGTTCTTTATGAGCAAAATAACAAATCGGTTGGCGGAAAGCTTCCCGAAGCGGATTTCTTCCGCGTTCTCGGCTAAAAAGAATTTAATAATAAAAGCCCTCTCTGTTGCGCTTGCTGTAATTGTTTGGCAGATTGCAAGCACGGTTATAGATAACGGCATTTTGCTCGTTTCGCCGCTAACGGTAATAAAGCGCTTGCTTGAGCTTTGCGCGAAAAAAAGCTTTTGGAGCTCGCTCGGCTTTAGCTTTGCCCGTATCGCGCTCGGCTTTTTTGCGGGCGCGGCAGTTGGCGCTTTGCTCGCTATCGTTGCGGGTAGGTTTAAGCTTGTCGAGCTGTTGCTTTGGCCGTATATGATAACAATTAAATCTATCCCCGTTGCTTCGTTTGTTGTTATCGCGCTGGTTTGGATTAGTAGCGCAAATCTTTCGGCGTAAATTTCCTTTTTAATGGTGCTCCCGATAATCTATACCAACTTGTTAGAGGGCATTAAAAGGGTAGATAATAAAATGCTCGAGATGGCAACCGTTTTCAAAATGGGGCGCTATAAACGGCTTAAATATATCTGGCTTCCGTCGGTTTCCGCGTTTATCGGCTCGGGCGTAAAGATTGCGCTCGGCTTGGCTTGGAAATCCGGCGTTGCGGCGGAGCTTATCGGCGTTCCTAACGGCTCTGTCGGCGAAATGCTCTATAATGCAAAGCTGTTCCTTAACACTCCCGACCTTTTTGCTTGGACCTTGGCTATCGTCGTTATCTCCGTAGCGTTCGAAAAAGCCCTGCTTTTGCTTTTAAAGTCTGTTCTTAAAGGGGGCGCGGGTAAATGAGTATAGTTCTTAAAAATATTTCAAAATCCTTCGAGGGTAAACAGATTTTGTCCGATTTCAGCTACACGTTTAAAAAAGGCGAACGAGTTTGCCTTATGGGCGAATCGGGTATTGGTAAAACAACTCTTTTAAAAATAATCTTGGGGCTTGTAAAAGCCGATAGCGGTAGTATTTCGGGCGTTCCGAACCGCCTTTCTGCCGTTTTCCAAGAGGACCGCCTTTGCGAAAGCTTTTCCGCGTTCGAGAACGTAAAAGCGGCAATCGGCAACGCTGCAACCAACGAGCAAATAAAAAATTGCCTTGGCGAGCTTGGGCTCGACCCAAACGATAAAACCCCCGTAAGTAGCTTTTCGGGCGGGATGCGCCGTAGAGTAGCGATAGCGCGCGCTCTGCTTGCCGAAGGTGAAGCCGTGCTTATGGACGAACCGCTTGGTGCTCTTGACGATGCACGCCGCGAATCTGTTATTAAAATAATACTCGAGCGCACAAAAGGAAAAACCTTAATAATTACAACCCACGATAATAACGACCCAACGCTTTTTAATGCATCGGTTCTTGTTATAAAATAAAAATAAAAAATCCGCAAGTCAAGGGCAATTTCTCGCTATGGAGTATCGCCCAAGCTTGCGGATTTTTGTTTAGGTTTTAGAATTTATCGACTTAGTATTCAATAAATACTTCGCTTATTCGTAATTGCCGAACACGTCGCCATCGTAATATCCGTCTTCGTAATATCCGTCTTCGTAATATGCGTCGTTGTAAAAGTCGTCGGGTTGAGCGTCGCCCTCATAGGAGTTCATAGCCGCTTCGATTAACGCATAGAAGGTGGGATACTTTTCGGGGAGCTGTTGCAACCAAGGAGCCATATCCTCTTCGGTAAGCTCGGTAGCGTTGGTGTAATCGGTCGGAGCTTCAACGGTAACGTTAGCTACTTCGATAGCCGCCTTAATAGAAAGATCGATCTTTGCGACATCTTGAACGTCAAGTTTCAAGATGTATTCATAACCTATTCTTCTGTCAGAACAAGCAAATTCAACGTTGAATTCAAGCGGGATGGTTGTGGTAACGCCTTGGTCGATAACCGAAATTTCGGAAATGCTAAGCTTGCCGCTGAATCCATCACCCTCGAAGGAGTATTTTATAGAAAGCATTTCGGGAACAGAGAATACGCCCTCGTGCTTGCCGTCCTTAAAGGTGCCGTCGATAGTGATATAGGTTTCGGTTTCTTCGCCCTCTTGAATACCAAAGAAGAACTTTTCTTCGTTTGTTTCTTTGTTATAGGTGTATTCGCACTTTACAATGCCTGCTTCTGCATCGAGCGCGCCGTCCTTAAGCATACCTATATGTACCTTGCAGGAATCGTTAACCATAGTGGCTTTAATAGCGTACGCTTGTGCTTCGATTTCGCCGGTTTCGTAATTTTCGGAGTTTACGGTGAAGTAAATATCCATCGCAACAAGGTTGCCTTCTGCGTCGATAACGTTGGCGTACTTAAGATCACCCAAAGAATCGAACGCTGCCAATGCCTCGTCAACGTCAACCTCTTCATCGCCAACGTATTCCTTAAATGCTTCAAGCGAGATAATCTTGGTCAATACGTCCTTAAAAACGTTCTTTGCGTCCTCGCTGGTAAAGGTAAAGGTAACGGTGGTAGCGTTTTCAACGGTAACGCCGTCGATAGTAACTGCGCCGTTTTCCTTGGCGAATTGGTCGTCGGTAACGTACTTGCTAACCGCTTCGTTATAAGCGTTAACAATTTCTTCGTTTGCACCTGTTATTGCAAGAAGCGCATCGTTGAACGCGTTGGTAGCAGCGGTGATTTCTCCGCTTGCATCGGGGATTTCAAGCTCGTCAAACTTAACGCCGATTGCCTTGTTGTTAACGCCAAGCAAGTCGGTAACCCAAGCGCCGTCCTTGGAAACGATAGCCGAAAGGGAAGGGGTTTCGCCAAATGCGCTGATTTGAGCATTAAGCTCTGCTGCGGTGTTGTCAACGTCAAAAGCACCGTCAAAAGTCAACTTAATGGGCTTGCCTTGGGTAATGTCTTCACCTGCGGCGGAAAGCTCGTTAAGCTCAATGGAATAGCTTGCCTTAAGGTCGCTTTCCTTTGTCATAATTTCGGGAATAGAGTCCGTTTTGGCGGTGTTGGTCAACGAATACTCAAACAATTCCTTTGCGGAAAGGGTTGCTATATCGACCTTGGATTGCTCTTCGGCACCGCTGTTGTCAGTGTTGCTGTCTTTGTCGCAAGCGGTCATCAAAAATGCCGAAAAAACGAGCAATAATGCAGTAAATAATGCAATAAAACGTTTAGTCATAACAATTCTCCTTTAAAAAATATTTTGTTACACTCTTATTATATACCTCTTTAATTAAAATGTCAATAAACAATATATTCCGCAATATTTAAGGAATATTGAAATAATGGATAACTTATGGTAAAGAGTCATAAGGATTCTATTAAGAATCGTTATGACTCGAGAGGATTGCAGACTCATTGCAATTTGAAATAATTTGTGGTATAATTTTATAAAATCAAACTACTGCAAGGTGGTGTTGTAATGAGTTATATAATTCGCGGATTAACATTTTTACTGATACCGATTATTGTAAGCGGTGTTCTTGGATTTTTAAGGCAACCTAAACAAACAGAGGATGGCAAGGTTTATTTGCCTAAATTTTTAGCGATATTAGGAGCTATTGCTTCTGCTATTTTTCTAATCCCTGCCATCATTACTGCTTTTTCAGACGAGCCATTGTGGGTACCTATTCTCTTTCTCTTGTTATCATCGCTCGGTGCAACCTTAATTATTGCTTTTGTGAATTGCAGAATTACATACAACCAAGACGGCTTTATTCACAAGAGTTTTTTCGGAATAAAAAGAAGATTTACTTATGAGCAAGTCACTGCAATCAAAGAAAATATGCATGAGAAATTTCTTTATGTAGGCAAGAGAAGACTAATGGTTGACGAATTCTCAATAGGTGGAGATGACTTCATTAAACTTGTTAAGAAAAAATATCGGACCATGCACGACGGGAAAAGCCTTCCTAAAATATATAAAACAAAGCACGACATATTTAACGGGAATGTTCAGGATGCGGGTGGCTTTTTATTTGCTTATATTTTAGTAGGTGTTATTGCTGTCGGTTTTTTAATCTTTGCGGTTTATTCCACTTATGCACCAAGCACGCCGAATAACACTATAGAACAAACAATCAGTTTTGTATCCTGTGAGAAAAGCGAAGAAGAAATTATCCTAACTTCTTCGGATAATCAAATATTTAAAATTAGTTTTATTGACGAACAGTTTAAAGCAAAGGATATACAGACTCTTTGCGACGGCAAAACAGTTGTAACCACATATTCTACCGAGGTTACTCCGAAATATGAAAAAAGTTATTATTCATTAAAAGCGGTTAAATACAACGATGATTACTTTTTAAGCTTTGATGAAACAAATAGGTTACATAGACAAGAATATACATTGCTTGTTATTATTGCAGCGGTTATGTGTCTTGCTTGGGGCGCACTTGTTGCTTTTTCTATCATAATTGGTAGAAATCCCAAAAGATTTAGCAAGCGAGTTATACGGCTGTTTTTCAAGGATAGATACATTAAAGATTAATTTGCACCAAGTTTGCACCAAGACAGATTTTACGGCAAAAAGAAAACCCCGAAAACCGTGATGGTTTCGGGGTTTTTGTATACTCTTGAAAGTGTATCCAATCGAACAAGAGAAATTATCTCTTGGAGAACTGGGATGCACGACGAGCTGCTTTGAGACCGTACTTCTTTCTTTCCTTCATTCTGGGGTCACGAGTGAGAAGACCTGCCTTCTTAAGAGGAGCGCGGTATTCATCAGCTGCTTGAAGAAGTGCACGAGCTACGCCGTGACGGATAGCACCTGCCTGACCGGAGAAGCCGCCGCCTTTAACGGTGCAAATTACGTCGAAAGTGCCTTCGGTCTTGGTTACGCCAAAGGGTTGGGTAACGATCATCTTAAGAGTTTCAAGACCAAAATATTCGTTCATATCCTTGCCGTTGATGGTAACCTTACCGGTACCTGCCATAACACGAACGCGAGCAACCGAACTTTTTCTTCTGCCGGTGCCATAGAAATAGGGAATAGCGGATTGATAGTTCATTGTTATGTCCTCCTTACTTTACTTCAACAGCAATAGGGTTTTGTGCCTGTTGCTTGTGTTCTGCGCCTGCATAAACCTTGAGTCTGCCAAAGCTTGCATCGCCGATCTTGTTCTTGGGAAGCATGCCCTTAACTGCGAGTTCCATAGCCATTTCGGGCTTGGTTGCCATAAGGGTGCGGTACTTGGTAGCCTTGAGGCCGCCAACGTAGCCGCTGTGACGGTAGTAATACTTCTGATCGTGCTTCTTACCGGTAAGAACTACCTTGGAAGCATTGATAACGATAACGCATTCGCCGCAATCAACGTGGGGGGTGTATTCGGGTCTGTGCTTACCTCTGAGGATGGTAGCTGCGGTAACAGCGGTCTTACCGAGGGGCTTGCCTGCTGCATCGATCACGTACCACTTGCGCTCGAGGGTTTCCTTTTTAGCCATGTATGTGCACATAGTGAAAGTTCCTTTCAAAACATTTTATGCCCTTTCGGGCTTGGTGGTCTACCGCCGCGTG
>JAZRTL010000225.1:0-3839 GCA_045652025.1 Eubacteriales bacterium | reverse complement strand
TTCCTTGCTTTGATTCTTTGCATGGTTCCCGTTCTTAGCTCTTGCGGCGTTAACTCTTCCGCTGAAAAGGTTGCGGTTGCGGCAGTCGAAGCTATGTTCGTTGACTTTGATTACGAAGCATATTACGAAACCAACTACATTCTTAACCTCGACTTGCTTGAAGATGTTATGGGCGGCAGCGACAAGTACGAAGGTATGAAGGACGAAGCTCGTTCCGAACGCGAAACCGTTAAGGAACAAATCAAGTCCCTTAAGAACACCGCTAACGATTTGGAAGAATACGACGTTGAGTTTGAGGTTCGTTACGTTATTTCCTACGAAAAGGATTCCAAGTACTACGACAACTGTATGGAAGAATTCGAGTTCAACGGAACCGATTTCGAAGACCTTATTAAAGAGGTTGCTATCGTTGGTATTGCGGCAGAACGCTATGCTACCGATGACGAGGATAACGAAACCATCAGCGGTTCTTATCTCCAAATCATCTGCTACAACATCGACGGCGATTGGTTCATCGGCGATATTTATTAATCTTGCTAAAAACAGCGTTACTTTTGTAACGCTGTTTTGTTTTTCGAAAAAAATTTAATTTTCTATAAATAAACTATTGTAATTATTTAATTCAAGTGTTATAATTTGTTATTATTTTTATACATATTTCGATAACATTTTAGGAGGAATATAATAATGCAAAATAACCTTCGTCCCGAAACTATGGCTCGTATAAATAACTTTGAGCTTGCCAACAAGTTCATCGAAGAGCAAATTGCCGAAATTCGCGCTACCGTTGGCGAAAAGAAAGTTCTTTTGGCTCTTTCCGGCGGTGTAGACTCCTCGGTTGTTGCCGCGCTTCTCGTTAAGGCAATCGGCAAGCAGTTGGTTTGTGTTCACGTTAACCACGGCTTGATGAGAAAAAACGAATCCGAAAACGTAGTTGAGATTTTCCAAAACGAAATGGACGCTAACCTTATCTACGTCGATGCGACCGACCGTTTTCTTGACCTCCTTAAAGATGTTAGCGACCCCGAAAGCAAGAGAAAGATTATCGGCTCTGAATTTATTAACGTTTTCGCCGACGAGGCAAGAAAGCTCGACGGTATTTCCTATCTTGCACAGGGTACTATTTACCCCGATATTCTCGAAAGCGTTAAGCAAGCGGAAGGCAAGAAGGCGGTTAAATCCCACCACAACGTTGGCGGATTGCCCGAGGACCTTCAGTTCGAGCTTATCGAGCCCATTAAGCTTCTTTATAAGGACGAGGTTCGCGTTGTAGGCGAAGCGCTCGGTCTTCCCCACGCGATGGTTTATCGCCAACCGTTCCCCGGTCCCGGCTTGGGCGTTCGTTGCCTTGGCGCTATCACCCGCGACAGACTCCACGCATTGCGCGAAGCAGACGCTATCCTTCGCGAAGAATTTGACATCTGTGGCTTAAATGAGAAGGTATGGCAGTATTTCGTTGTAGTGCCCGATATTAAGAGCGTTGGCGTTAAGGATGAAAGTCGCTACGAAGGTTGGCCGGCAATCATCCGCGCAGTTAATACTACCGATGCTATGAGCGCAACTATTGAAGAAATCCCTTATAGCGTTCTTCATAAAATCACCGCCCGTATCACGACCGAGGTCGAAGGCATTAATAGAGTTCTTTACGATATCACGCCTAAACCCTCCGGAACGATCGAGTGGGAGTGAGTTTTGCTATGCAAAACTCAACTATGATTGCCTGCGGCAAGTTATCAGTTATGATTGGCTTCGCCAAGTTATGAGTTGCCTTGCGGCAACGCTGACTGCAAGGGCAATCATATTATAACGAGTGCGAAGCACTCTCATAACTCTAAACTCATAACAAAAGAAGGAGAATTATTATGGCAGACAGCATTTTGCGAGATAAATCAAAATCGTTTGCCAAAGAAATCGTTTTCCTTTGCAGACAGCTAAGAGAAAATAAGATCGAAGGCGTTTTGATCAATCAATTACTCAAAAGCGGAACTTCGGTAGGTGCAAACGTTCATGAAGCACAATACGCGCAAGGTACGAAAGATTTTATTTCCAAGTTTGAAATTGCACTTAAAGAGTGTAACGAAAGCGAATATTGGCTTGAACTGCTTTATGAAACTAACTCGATTAGCGAAAATGTGTTTAATCAAATGCGAAGTGCTTGTGTTGAGCTTCGCAGAATGTTGGTTGCGACAGTAACAACAGTAAAATCAAAACAATAACCGGCTTACAAGTGCCCGAAAACCCTTGGGAACAAAGGGCTTTCGGGCATTTTATGCTTTGATGAAAATGTTTCTGCAACACTTTTGCAACAGATAACGTAAAAAGTGCAAAAGGAATGGTTGCAAGGGGCTATCAAGTGAAGGGAGCTTCAAAAATGGGAACTTGGAATACCAGCGTTACCGGAAACGATACCGCAAAGGACTTATATATTGAATATTCTGCAGCCTTTTATAAGTTTGATGTAGAAGAAGCCCTAAAGAGAATCGACCTCTATATCCGTGCGGAAATGTTTGACGAATCAGATGAGGAAGAATGGTGCAATTATATTTATTCACTTGCTGATTTTATGTGGAAGAAAGGAATTTTAACCGATTCCATAAGGAATAAAGCAATTGAAATGATTGATAGCGGTTTTGGTTTGGATTTGTGGGCAGAAGCAGGTCAAAAGACTTTGGATTCACGCAAACAAAAACTTGCTCAATTCAAAGAAAAACTCTTGTCTCCCCAACCTCAAAAAAAGAGAATCAAGCCGAACGTATATACAGAGCGAATCTTTAATGACGGTGATGTTATTGCGGTTCAATTACAGACATCTGGGAAGCCATATACAGAACAAGAATCTAAATCGATTCCTGAAGAAGATTTTCATAATTTTGACGGAAAATATGTGTTGATGCAATTGATAAATTGCTATGCAAGTTGGACATCAAGCATAGTACCGGAGGTTAAGGATTATTGGGCTTGTTTCCGTTTGTTTGACGGTATTTATGACACCGTTCCAAATGATGTAGATTTGCCGTCGTTGAAAGACGCATTGATACATCAAGGACAAAAGATAAGTTCTGTCTTTACTTGTGAGAGCAATATGTTTTATTTCAAGCGTAGAAATTACAAAGTGATATGTAACCGCAAAGATCTGCTCTCAGGTTTAGATACAAACTTCAATAATTCAATCTTCTGGGGAATCAATAAACCTTGGTCAAATCCAGACTCGCAAATTGTGGCTGCTATGGGAAACCAAATAATATGCAAAGCGTTTTCGGGTACTACCGAACAAGTTGAGCATATTTGCCGATACGCAAATCGATATGGCAGGTTTGATTACAGTTTGTCCCGAGAAGAAAACGAAGCAAGATATATCACGGAAGAAAATATCATTGCAGAAAGAATTAACAAAGTCGTTTCAAGCGGAGGGAAACTGTATAGCATATCTTTTGGCAGAGAAGTTGGAATCGTTACAGTACATAACGGACATATAGATAATCTTTATATTGAAGGACAGTATCAACGTAATGGATTTGGTACTTGTCTTTTTGAGTATGTGCTATCAATATCCGGAAAACAAGCTTATATTGATGTTCCTATATTAAACAAAGAATTACTTCATATTTGCGATAAACTTGGGTTGGTAAAAACAGAACAAACCGAGCATACTATTCGAATGGCAAAGCCGTAACCCCAAAGCCACCCGACACCATCCCACAAGCGATTTTGCAACTTTTTCTGCAACAAAAATTTTGATAAATGAAATAACGGGTAGAAAATCAGTGTCAAAATCGCTTTTTGGAATATAACATAGGGCATAAATAAGCCAAAGAAGATTCCCGAAAAAGAGAAGTCGG
>JAZRTL010000224.1:0-1346 GCA_045652025.1 Eubacteriales bacterium | reverse complement strand
CCGCGAGAAATTGTACCAATAAGTCTTTCTTCCATTATAATGTAACCTCCAAAATTGCATATTGACAATTTTACTCTATTATTATAATATAGTTTATATCATAAGTCAAACAATTATTAATTATGCTATATATAAGGAGAGCTTATGGATATTAAACTCGAACAATACAAGGTATTTTACACTGTTGCAACAACGGGAAGCTTTTCCGAGGCGGGCAAGCAGCTCTATATTACACAAAGTGCAATTAGCCAAAATATTCGCTCTTTAGAGAACGAGCTTGGCGTTATGTTGTTTGTACGCGGAAGAAAGGGCGCAACTCTTACCTCCCACGGAAAGCTTTTGTTTGATTACGTAGAGCGTTCTTTAAACGAAATAGAAAACGCCGAGAATTTGTTCGATAGAATCAAAACGCTCGATGAGGGTAGCTTACGCATTGGCTCGGGCGATACTATAACGCGTTATTTTCTTCTTTCGAAGCTCGAACAGTTCCACAACAAATATCCGGGCATTAAAATCGAAATTGTTAACAGAGTTACCGACGAAACTTTATCAAAGTTAAATTCGGGCTTGGTAGATATCGCCTTTATCGATATGCCCGTTGATGCCGAGAAATATAGCAATATTAATATTAGAACCACAGAATCCTTACACGATATATTTATTGCAGGTGAAAAATATAAGCATTTAAGCGGAAAATCTCTTAGTATTAAGGATATATCAAAGCTTCCGTTGGTAATGCTTGAACCAAAATCAAACACAAGAAAAAACATCGATAAATTCTTTTTGTCTAACGGTATCACATTGCATCCCGAATTCGAGCTTGGTTCCCACGATCTTTTAATAGATTTTGCAAAGAAAAACCTCGGTATCGCATGCGTTACCGAGGAGTTTATTGGTGATAAAAAGGACGTATTTATCCTTAACACTAATTTTAAAATGCCCAGCAGAAGCATTGGTGTTTGTACGCTTAAAAACGTTTCCCCTACCCCTGCGGTTTGCAAATTATTAGAGATGGTTTGTAACGATTAAATCGTTTCCTTGCATCGCTCGGGAGCGTTTGCCTTTAAAAGCGACGCTTGTGACAAACCAACGAAAATTATAAGCCAAGGTGTATTCACAGGGTTCGCAATATTAACAAAATCCTGTGCTAAATATGCAACAATTACGCCCATCGACAATAAGCCAAGCGGGCTTTGCTTAGCATACTTAATAGCATCGTAAAGCACACCGCCAACAAAAATTAGGTAGGTCAACAAGCCAAATACACCCGTTGTAATTAAATATTGAATATAAACGTTATGCGCCGCATTAGTTGAAGTTTCACCATATTTAGAATATAGCTCGCC
>JAZRTL010000223.1:0-5562 GCA_045652025.1 Eubacteriales bacterium | reverse complement strand
TATAAATCTTGGGGTCGCGATATAGGGATAGAAGAACGGATTTGCATATCCGACCGCCCAAAGAACGATAAGAACGCAATAAGAAATCCAAGGTAAGAAAACGGGAATGTCGCTACCGCCGAGGTTTTTGGAAAGCTGCTTTGTATCGATTAAAAGGTTGCGAACCGCGACCAAGCAGAAAAACGAGGTTAAAACCGCCAAAAGCGTTGCGATTGCAACAGTTAAAAGCTTTGGCTCGTAAATAACGATAGCGGTGCTCGGGATATAAAAATAGCGGAACAATTCGGTAACCAAATAGACCGAAAACGCCAGAAGAGAGCTTTTAATTGTTTTTATAAACGGGCTTGTCTTGTTAAGAATTGCGCCGCCGACAGCAAACAACAAAAGCATTACCGCCGCGGGAATAATTTTAATCTCGTCAAAGCTTAAGTCGATTGCGAAAAACAAAGCGGCGTAGATAACGAAGGAGCCGTTCCTTAGCGTTTTTCCTTTAACGACCGTCTCGCACGAGGTAACCTCTAAAAAGTATTTTTGGTCCAAAAGCTCGCCCGCTTCCTTTTTAAGCTCGCCAAGCAGGTTGCAAACCGAAATAAACCAAGCAACCGCGGTAACGAGCGCGATTAAGGAGAGCAACGCGACCAAAACCGGCTTTGCGCTAAGAAGCGCGTTTATTGTTTCCAATTCCGAAAAATCGGTAACAACCTCTTTTTCTAATTCAATAATCGCCATAAGCTCGGGGATAACGCTCGCCGCCAACCTAACGAAAAACGAAAGATAGGAAAGAAAAGCACAGTTATCGACCGATTTAAGAACCTTGTTACAGTTGTTTCTCATAGCGAAATAAGAAATACCGCCAAAGAATTGTTTAAAAAACAAAATGTAAATTATAGCGTTTATTATCGCGCCCGAAACAACGGCAAGCATACGGTTCGAGCCGATTTCGGACGTAACGACGGAATTCATCATAAAAAGCTTAATTGCTTCTACCGCAAGCCAATAAAGCAAGGTTTTCCTTGCGGTTTCAATACCGCCGTCGAAATATGCAAGCTGTGTAAGTCCTACGAAAATAAGCAAGCAACCAAAGAAATCTGGAAGGAAATCAAGCCCCATCGGGACGGGGTTGATAAAGAACGCAAACCCTAAAATTAACAGAAGCTTGTTGCGCTTGGATAAGCTTTTTTGGGAAGTTTTCAATCTTTTCTTCTTGCCTCCCTTCTTTCCTTTTCGCGCTTTTCGAGCGCCTTTGCCCTTTCGCTCGCTATTTGCTGTTTATCGCGTTCATATTGCCTTTCGCTCGTTATAAGGATAAAGCAGTTATGAAGGAAAAACAGATTTATAAAAATAACGATATATTGGACGATATATTGCGCCGAAGCAACCATAAACCCAATCTCGCCGAGCATACCCGTAACGTTTAAAACGCTCGCAACCGCCGCGGCGGTAAGGAAAAGCACCGTAATGATTAAGCGGTAGCGCGCGCCTCGCTCGAGCCGTGCCGCGTCGTTGTCCCTTGCAATCTCAATAACCGCGCTAAGCCAAAAATAAGACATAAACATCCAAGCCGCAAGATAAACAAGAAACGAAACGGTGTTAACTGTTAGGTTAATCTCGAAGAACATCGAGCAAATTTGAACAATCCCTCTCGGGAGCATAACGAGCGCAGAAATCGACGCGCTTAAAAACCTTCGGTTAAGGCGCGAGGCGAGGAAGAAGCCGTATGCCAAAACTATCGAACCGATAAAGCTTCCGCCAAGCTCGTGAAGTAATAAAAATCCATAACCGATTAATGCAATACCAAAGCCCATTTTTTACCTCTTTTTTGGCTTTTTGTCAGCAACGCCCAAGCCGTTACGCCTTTTTAGCGGGCGCGCCGCAACATTTTTTATATTTTTCTCCGCTACCGCAGGGGCATTTATCGTTAGGTCCAACCTTAATTTCGCGTTTAACGGGGGTGGGCTTAACCTTTTTGCCATCGCTCGAGGTTGCCGTGCCGTTAAGCACCTGCTTGCGCTCGGTTGCTTGGGGTCTCGGAGCAACGGTAAGGATTATTCTTGCCGTGGTGGCGCGGATAGAGGAAATCATTTCATCGAACATCGCGCTACCCTGAATTTTATATTCAACGATAGGGTTACGTTGAGCATAAGCGTTCAACCCAATGCCGCCCTTAAGGTCGTCCATCGCGTCGATATGCTCCATCCAATGATAGTCAACGGTTTGTAATACAACGGTACGCTCAACCTCGCGGAAGGTTTCGGGGGTAAATCTTTCCTCTTGTGCCTTCAAAACCTCGTCGGCGCGGGCTTTAAGAAGCGAGATAATATCCTCTTGGCTAATACCCGAAAGCTCGGCTTGGGTATATTTAAAATCATCTTCCTTGCAAAGTATGCTAAGAGTTGTGCGAATGCCGTCGAAATCCCATTCGTCCGCAACCTCTGCCGAGGTGAATTGTGCAACGGTGTCCTCAATAAAGCCGTAAACCATACGCTTAACCTCTTTGGAGAGGTCCTCGCCGTTAAGCACGGACAGACGCTCCTTGTAAATAAGGTCGCGCTGGTAGTTCATAACGTCATCGTATTCCAAAACGTTCTTTCTGCGCTCGAAGTTCATACCCTCAAGGCGCCTTTGCGCGCTTTCGATAGGGCCGGACATCAAGGATTCGTCTATCGGCTTATCCTCGGGAAGCTTTATTGCGTTAACCATACCGATAACTCTGTCTGTGCCGAACAAGCGCAAAAGGTCATCCTGTAGGGAGATAAAGAAGCGGCTTTCGCCCGGGTCGCCTTGACGGCCCGCACGTCCGCGGAGCTGGTTATCGATACGGCGGCTTTCGTGCCTTTCGGTACCGAGAATAAATAAACCGCCTGCGGCTCTAACCTTTTCGGCTTCAACGCTTATATCCTTTTCAAACCCTTGCTTAAGCTCCTCGTAATGTCTTCTCGCCGCAAGGATTTCCTCGTCATCGGTAGCGCCGTGGTTAGTTGCCTCGTAAAGCATATAATCGTCGAGCCCTTCCTTGCGAAGCACGTCCTTTGCAAGAAATTCCGCGTTACCGCCAAGGATAATGTCGGTACCTCTGCCCGCCATATTCGTAGATATAGTAACCGCGCCGAATTTACCCGCTTGGGCAACGATTTCGGCTTCTTGCTCGTGGTATTTCGCGTTAAGAACGTTGTGGGGAATACCGCGTGCGCGGAGCAAGCGGGAAAGCTGTTCGCTCTTTTCGACCGAAACCGTACCGACCAAAATCGGTTGTCCCTTTGCGCGACATTCTTCGATTTGGCGAATAATCGCCTCTATCTTGCCGTCGATGCTCTTAAAAACATAGTCCTTGTTGTCAATTCTAATCATCGGCTTGTTAGTAGGAATTTCAACAACGTCAAGCCCGTAAATTTCGCGGAATTCGGCTTCCTCGGTCATCGCCGTACCCGTCATACCCGAAAGCTTTTTATACATTCTAAAGTAGTTTTGGAAGGTAATTGTCGCTTGGGTGCGGTTTTCGTTTTCTACCTTAACGCCTTCCTTCGCCTCTATCGCTTGGTGAAGCCCCTTGTTAAAGCGTCTGCCGGGCATAATTCTACCCGTAAAGGAATCTACAATAACAACCTTGCCGTCTTGAATAACGTAATCGACGTCCTTCTTCATAACGCCGCGTGCGCGGATAGCGTTGTTAAGGTAATGCATTAATTCTTGATGCTCGCCATCACCGATGTTGGTAATGCCGAAATGCTTTTCCGCCTTTTCCAATCCGCGAGTGGTGAACATACAAGAGCTTGCCTTTTCGTCAACTATGTAATCCTCGGTAATATCCTCGTCGCTCTTTTTAGCGTCATATTCTTTAATTCTAAAGCATTTAAGCTTTTTAACAAAATCGTCGGCGGTTTTGTACATATCGCCCGATTCGTTGCTCGAGCCCGAGATAATAAGCGGGGTGCGCGCTTCGTCGATAAGGACGGAGTCAACCTCGTCGATAATCGCGTAGTGGTGTCCGCGTTGAACAACCATTTCTTTATAAACGACCATATTATCGCGAAGGTAGTCAAAGCCGAACTCGTTGTTCGTGCCGTAGGTAATATCGGCTAAATACGCCTTCTTCTTTTCCTCGTGGGAAATACCATGAAGCACCAATCCAACCGAAAGACCTAAATAACGGTAAACGTTGCCCATCCATTCGCTATCGCGCTTTGCAAGGTAATCGTTAACCGTAACAATGTGAACGCCGTTGCCCGAAAGCGCGTTAAGATAAGCGGGAAGGGTAGCCATAAGCGTTTTACCTTCGCCGGTTCTCATCTCTGCAATACGGCCTTGGTGTATAACAATACCGCCGATAAGCTGAACGCGGTAATGCTTCTTGCCCAAAACGCGCCAGGATGCCTCTCTGACCGCGGCAAATGCCTCGGGTAGAATATCGTCGAGCGTTTCGCCGTTTTGAAGGCGGGATTTTAAAATATCGGTTTGACCTTTAAGCTCGGTATCGCTCATCGCGCTGAACTTTTCGTCAAGCGCTTCTATCTTCTTAACAATAGGGTCTATTTTCTTTAATTGCTTTTCGCTGTACGTGCCGAAAATTTTAGATAGCAATGACATTTTTCTTCTCCTAAGGGTATAAGATATATTTTTACATTCTCTATATTACCATATTTAAGAAAAAAAGTATATACTATTTTTTAAGTTATTTTGAAAAATCTTGCAAAGATAAAAGAAATAGGGTATAATTGCTTGAATAATGTAAAAAACGGAGTATTTCCATTAATGAACACAATAGCAGCTATCGGCACACCGCACGGTAAGGGCGGCGTTGCGATGATAAGAATTAGCGGGGATAACGCCTTTTCGGTTGCGGAGTCGATTTTTCTTCCCGCATCTAAAACGAGGTTTGCCAAAAAAGAGCATGGCGTTGCCTATTACGGCTCCTTCGTTGATGAAAACCAAATATTCGATGACGGCTTGTGTATTATGTTCCATTCGCCGAAATCCTTTACGGGCGAGGACGTTGTTGAGCTTTATTGCCACGGCGGTATTTTGGTTACCCAAAAGCTGCTTGCCGCCGCACTTAAAAACGGCGCTGTTATGGCGGGCGCGGGCGAATTTACAAGGCGCGCCTTTATTAACGGAAAGATTACTCTTACCCAAGCCGAAGCAATAGGCGGGATTATAGATTCCAAAACCGAAAAGCATCTCTCTGTTGCATCAAAGCAGGCAAGCGGTTCGCTTTCGCGTGCGCTTGGGGCTATATACGACGATTTAAAGCTGCTTGCCGCCTCGGTATATGCTTTTATAGATTATCCCGATGAGGATATGACCGACGTTACCGTTCCCGAAATGCGCGAGATACTTTTAAAGGCAAAGCGCTCGCTCGATAAATTGGCGGGGAGCCATACCTACGGCAAGGCGATAAGCGAGGGCGTGCCCTGCGCTATCGTCGGTAAGCCCAATACGGGCAAAAGCTCGCTTCTTAACCGCCTTTGCGGCGAGGAAAGGGCTATCGTTACGGATATCGAGGGAACAACGCGAGACGTTGTTACCGAAACTGTTCGCGTTGGCGAAATTTTGCTTAAGCTTTCG
>JAZRTL010000222.1:0-4894 GCA_045652025.1 Eubacteriales bacterium | reverse complement strand
GTAATGGCTTCGCTCTATTCCTTTGGCGGCTCGGTTGCCACCGCGGCGGCAAGTAGCGCGGGCTTTGGGCTGTTTCTTAGCGCGTTAACCGTAATTTGTAACGAAATAATTTTGCCTCTATTACAAATTTCCTTTGTTTTTTGCCTTTCGGGCGCAATGCCCGCGGGGGTAAATTTAAGCTCTGTAACAAACCTAATAAAAAACGCAACGACGGTAATTTTGTCCTTTGTCTTTACCGCGCTCGGATTTGCGCTCTATTTCCAAACCACCGTTGCCGCCGCGGGCGATAGCTTCGTCGCGCGTAGCGTAAAGTTCGCCTCGGGCGTGTTCGTTCCTATAATCGGCGGTATGCTTGGCGATGCCTCGCGTACTGTAATTTCCTCGGTTTCGCTAATAAAAGGAACCGTCGGCGCGGCGGGGGTTGTGCTCGTTCTTTCGGTAACCGTTCCGCCGCTAATTATAACCGTTTTGTATAAGCTAATGCTTCTTTGCTGTGCAACCCTTTCTAAATCGCTTGGGTGCGAGCGGGAATCGGCTTTGCTTTACGACCTCGGTAACGTTATTTCGGTTCTTCTTGCGCTCGTTATCGGCGCGGGCGTGGTTTGTATTATCGGTATATCCTGCTTTGTAAGCTTGGGGGTTAAGGTGTGAGAGGATATCTTTTTGCGCTTTTCGTAACGGCGGTAATAAGCTCGGTAATTTCGGTGCTCGCTTGCGGTGGGTTCGAGAAATACGTTAAATATATCGCCTCTCTCGTTTGCGCCTCGGTGATAATTATCCCAATAAGAAATATTGATTTTGCTTTTTTAAACGAATATACCGAATATAGCGTTTCCGCCGACGACGCTCCGTCCTTGCTTTATAGCGAAAGCGCGCGCCTTACCGAGCAAAGCGCGACTTCCTATATAAGCGAGCTGATTTTTAATAAATTCGGCATAAACGTAAGCGGTGTAAGCATAAAGATAGATTGGGAGAAAAAAGACCCGATAATAGAAGCCATAACGGTTTCGCTAAATAAAAAGGACAGCGCCTTATCGGGCGAAATAAAAAGCTATCTATATGAAATTCTTGGTGGCGAGGTAAACGTAATTGAGGGCTGAAAAGGGTTCTTGGATAAATGCGGTTTTTAAATCAAAAAAGGCGGGGATTTTTATTATCGCCGTTGCCTTGGGTGTTGCTCTTTTGCTTTTGCCCGCTAATAAAACAGAGAGCGCTGCCGATGAAAAAACCGTTTTAACGAGCGCGGAATATTGCACAACGCTTGAGCAAAAGGCAGAACGGCTTATTTTGGAATTACCCGAGGTAGACGGTTGCTCGGTCTTTATAACGCTCGAAAAGGGATACCGCTATATCTACGCGAGCGACCAAAGGGTGCGCGAGGGCGACGGCACAAAGGAAACCGAAAAAACGGTGGTGCTTGCCTCGAGCGGAAACGGCGAAACGGCAATTCTTGTCGAGGAATTTATGCCTACCGTTGCGGGTGTTGCCGTTGTTTGCCCAAATGCCTCTTACGAAACCCAATATCGAATAGTCGAGCTTATGTGCGCGTTGTTCGATATAAAAAGCAACCGAATAAGCGTTAAATCATAATAACAACATAAAACGGAGGAACATTATGGAGATTAAACAAAAACTAAACGGCTTAAAAGAAAAGCTTTCTAAAATCGATTGGAAGAGCTTTATCGGAACGAGGGCGTTTATAACCGTCGGCTGTGTGTTGCTTGTGTGCATTGCCGTTTTCGTAAGCACGCTCGTTAATACCGAAAGCGCCGAATACACAGGCGAAAGCGGCGAAAATCGCGTTTTGGGTAATACGCTTTTGGTCGATTCCGCAACCAGCGTGCCGGAATCCAACCAAGGCGGTAGCGATAACGCGAGCGTTCAGCTTCCGTCCGAAAAGGAGGATTTCTTTGCGATGACAATCCTAAACCGAACACAAGCGCGCGATTCGGCGTTAGAGGTATTAAAGAGCATCGCCGATAACCCCGATACTCTTCCCGATGCAAAGGAAGAGGCGCTAAGCTCTATTTCGGCAATAACCAAGGAGATGAACGACGAAGCGAATATCGAAGCGCTTATCGAGGCAAAGGGCATTTCCAAATGCGTTGCCGTAATAAGCGGTAAAAATTGCTCGGTTATTGTTAATACACAGGGCTTGGTTGCCGAGGAGCTAACCCAAATTACAGATATCGTCTACGAGCAAGCGGGTATCCCCGTTGCGAACATAACCGTTGTCGAGGCAAAGGGATAAATTTCACAATAAAACTGCACCTTCTGTAAAACGAAGGTGCAGTTTTTTGTTTTTGATTAAATAAGCCCCATAACAAAGTCTACGGCGAGAACGGTAACACAACAAACCGCCGCGACCAAGGTAAGCCCCTTGCCCCTAAAGGCAACTATCGTTCCCGCAAAAAGCCCGCTTGCCGCGGCAATAACGTTGCCGGTTGCATAAAGCGCGGCGGGGAAGGTCATCGCCGCAAGGACGGTATAGGGAATATAGAACAAAAACGAACGAACGTATTTGTTTGTAATCCTTTTTTGAACCGCAACAAACGGAACGGCTCTTATAAGGTAGGTCGAAACCGAAAGAATAATTAAATAAATCCAATAATCCTTAATCATCCTCTTCTACCTCCCTCGGAAACAAAATCGCGCCGACTGCGGCGGCGGTGATAGCGCAAACGCTTATCGCAATACCGCTCGAAACGCTTTCTAAAAACGGGAGATAATAAAAGCCGCAGCTAAGCAAAACCGAAATAAGAATAATTAAAAGCAGCTTATAAGAGGTTCTTGCAACGGGCGAGATAATTGCAATAAACATACCGTAAATCGCAATGCAAAGCGCGTTCATAATCGAGCTTGGCAAAACGTTGCCCAAAATACTTCCAAAAAGCGTGCCCAAGGTCCAACCGATATAGGGCGCAACCGTCAGCCCCGCAAAAAAGCTCGTTGTAACCTCGTTTTGTGCCGATGCGACGGCAAAAATCTCGTCGGTCATAAAAAAGCCGAATATCCAACGCTTTAATCCCCTAAATTCAGGCGCGGTTTTTTGGGAAAGCGATATCGACATAAAGGAATATCTTAAATTAATTGTCAACTGCGAAATAATCATTTCGGCGTATTGCGCGGGGTTAACCATAATTCCTATCGCCGCAAGCTGACCTGCCGAGGTAAGCGTCGTCATCGAAATCAATAACGCCTGCCACCAATAAAATCCATAAGAAACGGCAAGTATTCCAAATGTAAAGGAAACCGAAAAATATCCTATCCCAATAGGAATACCCGATTTTAATCCACGAATAAACAGCTTCATTCCAAAACCCTAACCGATAATACTCCAAAGCTCGTCAAAGGAGCGAATATTCATCCCGCAATAATGCTCGTTGCCTATATCAAAAAGTATCGGCGAAATCCCAACCTCCTCGGCGGCTAAAAGGTTTTTGACATCCGTGTCGATGTAAATACATTCTTGGGGACTTTTCTTAAGCTCGCCGAGAATATAATCGAAAAAGCTAAGACTTGGTAAATAAACATTTATGTTTTCGCCGAAAAACGTTTTGCTAAAGCAGCTTTTCATAACCATTCGCCTAAAAGGAAGCTCCTTCGCAAAGGGAGCGTCGTTGCTTGCCCAAACAAGCTCGTATTTTCCCTTTGCCTTGTTCGAAAAATCCTTTAATTCGCCATGAATTTGGGTTTTCGGTAGGTTGGAAACGTTTATTAAAATCGTTGTGTAGTCTTTTATCATAGCTTTTTTTGGTCCTTAAGGTATAATAAAAATAAAGTTTTTTGATATTATACTTTTTTAAATTACAAAATGCAAGGATATTCACCAAAAACGCCCATACTTCTATTGACACTTTTTCTAATATGTTGTAAACTATCAACAAATAAATAACCGTTCCGATTTAAAAATATGGAGGATTGTTATGAACGATATTAAGAACGATAAATTGTTAGATAAGATTTTTTCGCTTGCAAAAAATATCGGCGGAAAGCCCGTTTCGGTCGTTACACCCGAGCGCGCCTTGACCGTCGTTTTAAGCATTATAGACGGTAGTCTTCCGTTCGACGATATGGAAGCATTTTCCGAAATTAAAACCCTTGTTACCGGTCTTTCTGTCGACCTTAAGGGCTTTAAGCAGGAGCTTCTTAAAACCATTAACGCGGGGCTTGATATGGACCTCGTTAACCGCATTTATATGGTAAGAGTCGATACGGAATATAAAATGCGCCTTTCCGAAGGGGACGTAAGAACGGCGTACGGCTTTATTTCTATGCTTGTGAACCAACCCGCCGAAAGAATAAGCCAGCTTTTAGAGAAGTACCGCGTTCAAACAAGCGCTTCCGATTGGTTCGATAGATTTACAAAATCCGGCGGTAATAATGGCGCGGATTCCAAAAATCCCTTCGAAATTGACGAGTCGGAAACGGATATGGACGACCTTATTCTCGCGCCCTCCGATAACGCTCCCGCTAACGATGCTATCAATATGGAAAAGCTCGTTAACGATATAAAAGAAATGCGCGAGAATATGGCTAAAAAGGTTTTGGGTCAGGATAACGCGATAGATATAACCCTTAACGGCTATTTCCAACGCGAGCTCCAAAATTCGATGGGTATAAAGCATAAACGCCCTGCAATTTTCCTTTATGCAGGCCCTCCCGGTGTTGGTAAAACCTCGCTTGCGGAAGCGTTTGCCGAGGAAATTTCGCGCGTGAAGGGTAGCAAGTATCAATATAAACGCTTTAATATGAGCGAGTATAGCGATAAAGAAGCACCCCAACGCTTTGCCGGCTCTACCGCGGTGTTTAGCAACTCCGCGCCCGGTGTAGTTACCTCCTTCGTTTCCGAAAATCCCAAAAGCGTACTTTTGTTCGACGAGATAGAAAAAGC
>JAZRTL010000221.1:0-2699 GCA_045652025.1 Eubacteriales bacterium | reverse complement strand
ATAAACATCGGGGTTTTTATCGCCGCCGTCGGAGGTAACGTCCGAATTTTCCTCCTCGGTATCGTTTATAGCGTAGGTGCCGAAATAAGCACGCTTAAGAAGGACGTAGTCCATCGAATCGATTTCGCCGCTATCGTTAATATCTCCGCGGGCGAATTGCGATTCATTAAATTCAAAGGTTCCGAAATACGCTCTTTTAACAAGAACGTAGTCCATAGAGTCTATTTCGCCGCTATCGTTAACGTCGCCTTTTTTAAACTTCGCGCCTGCATCGACAAAAATCGAAAGCAAACAGGTAAACGAAAGCAAAATAGCAAGCGAGAGTGCAATTAATCTTTTCATAAGCCACCTCTTTAAATTTATATTTACATTTTATCACAACAAAGCTAAACATTCAATGTTTTTAAACGGGTTTGCAATATATTTTCAAAAAATGCCTTTATTATATTTTATCATCGCATGGAAGCTTATTGCCAAGCCGACAACCAAGCCCAAGCCCAAAATTATATACGCAACGGTGGTATAGATTTCCTGTTGCAAGGAAGCCGCAAAATACATAACGCCACCCGCCAAAGCAACAGAAACGCCAATTATTATCGTTCCCAACCCTACCAATTTACCAAACGGCAAACGGTCGGATTCGCTAACGCGTTTTCTGTGGTAGGAATGGAGCGAGGAGATATTCCCCTTTCGGTTAGAAACGCCCATAAATATTAAAACAACGCCGATTATTATCATTATAAGGTTTTCCATATTTTTGCTCCTTTAGCTCTTATTAACCTAATTATAACACAAAACCTTTAAAAACAAAAGAAAAATTTTAAAACCAAAACCGTATAACGCGATTTTCTATTTACATTCGAAGGATAATGTGTTAAAATGCTATTATATAATACATTTAGGAGGCATACCTATGAGCAAACAGCTTAAAAGCATTATCTCTGCGATTTTGGTGTTGGCGTTGACTTTTTCGATGGTTTCGGTATTTACCGTTTCGGCTATCGAAAATAACGCGGAAAACCAGAAAAAACCCTTTGAATACATTAAGGGCGGCAACACCGTTTCGGAATCCTATAAGAACAGCGAATTTTACGAAAAGCTCTCGAAGCTTTATATCACGGGCGATCAGAGAACCGACGTTGTAGCGGTTGCGTTAACACAGTCGGGTTATCTCGAAAGCGATATTCCCAACGACTTCGCCGGCACTTACGTTGGCGGTTGGAAGGACTTTACCGAATATAACTACAACATGGGCGACTGGGGCGTGGGTTATGGATATGATGAAAGCATCGGTGCGGCAATGCACTGGTGCGCATCCTACGTTTCCTGGGTATTGCTTCAATCCCAAGCTTATACCATTCAAAAGGGCAGTATTTACGACTGGTGTAGAAAAAACACCGACAATCCCGAAGCTTTTATGTGGCGTGAGGTAGGCGTTGGACACTGGGTAGACCAGGTCACCCGCGCAGGCTATTATAAGAAGTCACACGCCATGGGCGGTGATTATATCCCCCTTTCCGGCGATATAATCTTTTTCACTAACGACGGTACCGCCAACTCCCGTAGCCATATCGGCTTGGTTGTTTATGCCGACGAAAATTACGTTTATACCGTGGAAGGCAACACAGACGATTCAGAATTTGCCAGCAACAGCGCTTGCTGTGCGGTAAAATCCTACGCACACACCAGCACCTACATTCTCGGCTACGGCGCAATGCCTTATAAAACTGTTGAAGGTGCCGCAAAGGTAGATTTTAGCGGTAAGAACAGAACCACCGGTTATTATATGAACACCAACGGCATCCAAAACCTTTATTCCGACGAGGATTGCAAGGGCGACGTTATCGGTCAAATCGTTCGCAACACCATGTTCGACGTTATTGAGGTTTGCGATAACGGTATGCTTAAGGTAGTTTCGAAGGTTTACGGCGGTTCGACAAGAATGGGTTATATCGACCCCAATGCAACCAGAACGCTCCAACTCTCCAACGAGGTTCAGGATTCCAAGAGAATGCTCGAGCTTCTTGCAGATAGTGCAACCGGCATTTATTATAAAGAATATACCGACGAAACCTTAGTTAAAATAAACGATGCATATAACGCGGCAAAGGCAGTACTTGAAAGCGATTCCGCAACCGAAAAGGATTACACCGATGCATACAAAGCGCTCGAAGCATTGCTTAACAACAAGGGCGCTAACGCTACCAAAAACGGCGCTCGCGTTGACAGCATTGACCTTCGCATAGGCAACGGCATTTGCACAATTCTTACCAACGATTTTAACGGCGGTGATATTACCTCCGAGAACGGCAATTTCGTCTATTCCGCGGCTATTAAGGCAAAGCTCGATTCCGCTACCGGCAATTACACGGTAACCGAAATCGTTTCCTATGCGAACGGACTTCCCTCCTCGGCAAAGCTTGCAGACGATGAAATTATTATTGCCGCACACGATTGGGAAACCAACGTTTCCGCGGACAAGAACCCTGTTTTTGCCAGTGCAAGCAACTTTAAGACGGTTAGAAATGCAAAAGTAGGCAACACGGTAAAGCTTTTTGGCATTAACCTTGAAACCAAAACGCTATCTCCCGGTGCATATATTTCTATTTCGGGAGAGGGCGCAGGCGATGCTCCCGTTCAATCCGAGCTTTCTAACCTTGTTCTTGGCAAGGACGGCGGCGTTAAGGGCTTTGGCGATT
>JAZRTL010000220.1:0-2196 GCA_045652025.1 Eubacteriales bacterium | reverse complement strand
TATTGGGATTTTTTCCTGTAACAGCTCGCAAGAGGATAGCATTTGTTGGTTTGAAATAAAGCGACGAACGAAAATATTATCGAACGCGGCGTTCATAACCGCAATAATGCTCATCCCGACGTGGTGTGCCATATAGCTTTTAACGCAAAGCCCGCCCGAATTGTTGTTAAAATCAAGCGCTTCGTACATCCCGTATTTGCCGTACATCCCGCTTTCCTCGAGCGTTTTTAGGTTTTTTATCGCCGAGCTCCCAAGCAAGCATAAGGAAAGATAGGTTGAATAGGGCGAAACGATATTTTCGTTCGGCTGGATTCGGCGCAGGGCAAGCTCTTGGATTCCGTTCGCCTTATATTGATAGTTCATTTCGCTATCGAAGGAATAAAATCCGCTTTCGCTAACGCCCCAAACCGAACGCGAGGAACGTTGCACCATTAACGAAAAGGCAACGCTTTCGTACATAAACGAATCCCTATAAAGTGGAAGAAAAAGCTGGGGCATTAGATATTCAAAGGCGGTACCCGACCAGCTTATCATCCCGATAAAGCCGGATTTATGGGTTAGCGTTCTGCCAAGCCGTTGCCAATGTCTTTTTGGGGCTTTCCCGCTTGCAACGGCGTAATAGGCGGTCATTCGCGCCTCGCTCATAAGCAAATCGTAACAACCGATTTGGGAATTATCGCCGTTTGGCGTTACACCGACCTTAAACAAATCGCGCGCTTCGTCGTACAAGGGCGAAAGGTCGGTTTCGGCAACTATCGCTTTTAAACGGCTTATAATCTCGTGAAGCTCCGAGGATTCGCTCGAATAATCGTTTAGACCTTGTATTAGAGCAATAAGCATTACGATAAAATTACCGCTATCGACAGTCGAAACGAACCTATCACCAATAACCGAAAGCGTTTTTAAATCGTACCAATTATATAGGTTGCCGTTATATTTTTCTAATTTTTCGATAACCGAAACGGTTGAATTAAGCCGAGAAAATAGCTCGGCAGAGGAAATTAAGCCCAAATCTCTACCCGCAAGGAGCGAAACGAGATAAAAGCCGATGTTGGTTGGCGACGTTCGCATTGCAACGCTCGACACGGGCGAAAATTGGATATTATCCGGCGGGAGATGGTTTGTTTTTTGCCCGACGTTTTCGGAATAGAAGCCGAACATATCCCTTGCATGAGCGATAAGCATATTTCTTTGGGATTTCGTTAGATTTGTTTTTACAATCTCTCCACCGCCGATATTTTTTGCAAGAACAACCGAAATCAAGGGATAGACGAAATACAACAGCCCGCAAAAGCGCATAAACGGCGGTCTTGCATACGCCAGCATTAAAAGCCCTATTACCACCGAGGTCGCACTATCGAGCACGTATTTCCCAAGCGAAGAGGAAAGCAGCTCGGTTTGGGCGGCAGTAGTCCATTCCAGCGTTTTCTTTTTTGTGAACAATCGCGTTAGCGCAAGAGAATAGGCGTTTAGATTTAACAATGCTCTTCGAGCGAGCGAGGAAAGCTCGAAAAGTACGCGAATTCCCGTTTGGATAAGACCCGAATACGCCTTTGAGAAGAACCTTACAACCGCGAACGGCGCACCGCTTATAAAAAGGCGAAGCAAGGCAATTACCGAGGGCAAAAGCAGGTTTGAATAGACAAGCAAAAACAAGGCAAGCCCGTTTGTTTTATCTAAAAAGCAACCGCAAATTATAGCAAGAAAGGAAAAAAGCGGAACGGTATGGGAAAGCGCGGTTAGAAGCAACCGCCATTTTGAAAAGGCCGAAAGCAAGCCACCCGAAAGAAAATAGAGGTTTTGGAAATCGCCTCTCATCCAACGGTGGTGGCGCTTAAAAAACGAAACCGTGTTGCTTGGGGTGGAATCGGTTAGCGTTATATCCGAGCAGCAGAGCGTTCGCAGAATGCTTCCCTCTATTGCATCGTGGCTTAAAACGATACCCTCGGGAAGCTTTTTTGAAACGAGATTATAAAACAATTTAACGTCGATAAGCCCCTTCCCGCAAAATCTACCCGAGCCGAAAAGCGTTTGGGCGCGTTGGAAAAAGGCACTTGAATAGGAATCTGCCCCGCCAACACCCGAGCAAAGCCGAGAAAACCCGCTTTTATAGGCGCTTGCAAGCTCGGTACGGATTGTCGGCTGGATTATTCCATAGCCGCTTGTAACTCTACCGTTTTTTAAAATCGGCTTATT
>JAZRTL010000219.1:0-1151 GCA_045652025.1 Eubacteriales bacterium | reverse complement strand
GCTGTTGCAGCAACCAAGGATAGCGACGGCAAGGAAAAATACGTTGTAACCACCCTTAACCTTTCCGAAAATAAGATAACCGATATTTCCGCTCTTGATAAGGTAACCTCGCTTACTACCCTTGACCTTAGCAAGAACACTATCAGCGATATTACCGCTATCGGTAAGCTTACAACTCTTACCACCTTGGACCTTACCAACAACGAGGGTATCACCTCGCTCGCGCCTATCGTTGAAAACTTCCCCGCGACCTCTACTCTTACCCTTAAGATTATCGGTACCAAGATTGCAAGCGATACCGACGCTATCAAGACTATTCAGGATAAATTCTCCACTATGAAGATTACCTATATGCTTGATAAGGAAGAAAGCAAATAAAAATTAGCCGTTTGGGGCTACTGCACACCCGCGGTAGCCCTGTCTTTTTGTAAAAGGAGGAATTCTTATGCCCGATATGCTCGTTAAGCTTTACGATCTGCCCGATACGACCGAAAAATATAAAAAATTGGAAAATGCGGGTATAAAAATAATTCGCCCTATGACACCCAACAAAACCAAGGTTGTTGAATGGGTTCGCGAAATGTTCCACGATGGTTGGGCGGACGAAATTTCCGCCGCCTTCACTCATTTCCCCGTAAGCTGTTTTATCGCTTACGATACGAACGAGAATAAAATACTCGGCTTTGCGGGATACGATTGCACCTATCGCGACTTTTTCGGTCCTACCGGTGTCGACCCAGCGGCGCGCGGAAAGGGTATCGGCGGTGCGTTGTTCCTTCGTTGCTTGGAGGCAATGCGCGACGAGGGCTATGGCTACGCTATAATCGGCAGTGCAGGTCCTACCGAGTTTTATAAAAAGACCGTTGGCGCAATTATTATCGAGGATAGCGTCCCCGGTATATATAAAGATTTAATTTAAGAACGTAACTGAAAGAAGGAATATATTATGGCAAAGCTCCGTGCAGGCATTATCGGTGCAACCGGTATGGTTGGCCAAAGATTTATTACACTTATCGAGGATCACCCTTATTTCGAAATTACCGCGTTGGTGGCAAGTCCCTCCTCCGCAGGTAAAAAATATGGCGATGCAGTTAAGGGAAGATGGATGATGAAAACCCCTCTTTCCGAAAAGATTGCCAATATGACCGTGC
>JAZRTL010000218.1:0-13150 GCA_045652025.1 Eubacteriales bacterium | reverse complement strand
CCAGTAGGTTGGAAAGAACCTTGAGAGAGTTGTCGGTCGGTGCGAGACAATGGAGGCGTGCTTCTGAATTCATTCTGTTAGCAGTGCGCTGGATCGGAGAGATCCGTAGTAGGATGCAACGGGAGTTCCCGTTACAGAACTAAGGTATGCAGTACCTGATAAGGCCTTCGCTGTGAGGCGGTGGCAAACTGAGGTGGTACCACGGGATTCGATTTTCTCGTCCTCTGTATTCGTAATCGGAATGCAGAGGGCTTTTTGTTTTCTGTGCCTTCGGTTCGGATAATCGAAACTGTAAAACTAAAACCAAAACTCGAAAGGATGTTTACCAATGGCACAAAACTACTTCCAAAAAGAAATCGAAACTATGCCTGCCGAAGAAATGAAAAAGCTTCAATCCGAGAAGCTTGTTAAGCAGGTTAAGCACGTTTATGAAAACGTTCCCTACTACCGTAACCTAATGGACGAAAAGGGCGTAAAGCCCGAGGATATCAAGGGTATTGACGACATTCATAAGCTCCCGTTCATTTCAAAATCCGACCTTCGCGATGCATATCCCTATGGTCTTTTGGCTAAACCGCTCGAGGATTGCGTTCGTATCCATTCTACCTCGGGTACAACCGGGCGCCGCGTTGTTGCATTCTATACCCAAAACGACGTTGATCTTTGGGAGGATTGCTGTGCGCGCGCTATCGTTGCCGCAGGCGGTACTAAAAAGTACGTTTGTCAGGTTGCTTACGGCTACGGCCTTTTCACAGGAGGCGCAGGTCTTAACGGCGGCTCCCATAAGGTTGGTTGCCTAACGCTTCCTATGTCCTCGGGTAATACCGAACGCCAAATTCAGTTTATGAACGATTTGGGTGCTACTATCCTTTGTTGCACTCCCTCCTATGCCGCATATATCGGCGAAAGCTTAAAGGAACAGGGCTATAAGCCGGAGGATATTCCTCTTAAGGCGGGTATTTTCGGTGCAGAGCCCTGGACCGAGGAAATGAGAAAGGGTATCGAAGCCGCGCTCGGAATTAAAGCGTACGATATCTACGGACTTACCGAAACAACAGGCCCCGGTGTTGCTTTTGAATGTAGCGAGCAAACGGGTATGCATATTAACGAGGACCATTTCTATGCCGAAATTATCGACCCCGATACAGGCGAGGTTCTTCCCGAGGGAAGCAAGGGCGAGCTTGTTTTCACCTCCTTGGATAAAGAGGCGTTCCCGCTTCTTCGTTACAGAACACGTGATATTTGCGTTCTAACCCGCAAGCAATGCTCTTGTGGCAGAACTCTTGTTAAAATGGCAAAGCCGATGGGCAGAACCGACGATATGCTTATTATCCGCGGTGTAAACGTGTTCCCCAGCCAAATCGAAACCGTTCTTCTTAACGAGGGCTACCAACCCAACTACCAAATTATCGTTGACCGTATTAATAATAACGATACCTTCGACGTTAACGTGGAAATGAACCCCGAGCAATTCACCGATAAGGTTGCCGACGTTCTTGCAATGGAAAAATCGCTTTCTAACGCGATGAAGGTAATGCTCGGCATTAACCCCAAGGTACATCTCGTTCCTCCCAAATCGATAACAAGAAGCGAAGGTAAGGCAGTTCGCGTTATCGATAAGAGAAAGCTTATATAAAAGAAAGGGGCTTTAACAATGGCTATTAAGCAATTAACCGTATTCATCCAAAATAAAAAGGGTGCCGTAGCGTTGGTTACGGATGCGCTTTCCAAGAATAACGTTAACCTAAGAGCGCTTTCTATCGCAGAAACACAGGATTTCGGAATTTTGCGTATGGTCGTAAACGATACCGCTGCCGCAGAAAAGGTGCTAACCGAAAACGGATATCTTATAAAGCCGGTCGACGTTGTCGGCGTTAAGATTGGCGACGAGCCCGGTCAGCTCGCTTCTGCGCTTAACGTTCTCGATTATGCGGGAATTAACGTGGAATATCTATATGCCTTTATGGCGCGTACCGAAAAGCACGCTTACGTCGTTTTAAGAGTAGAGGAAAACGAGGAAGCAGAGCTAATTCTTACCAACGCGGGCTTTAAGCTTATCACCCCCGCAGACGTTAATAAGCTTTAATTAAAACGTTAGAACAACGATTATTTAATCCAAAACAGCGCATACACTACGTTATATATTTACAAAAGAAAAATGCAGCATACCCAAGCGGGTGCTGCATTTTTGTTATTTCGGGGTCCCCGAGAATCCGAAAGGATTCTTGGGGTACTTTGTTTGTTAAATTAAAATCGTTGCTATCGAATGGGGCTCGAGCGTTATTCGCGTGCAAACGTCGTTGTGTCTAACCGTAACGGGCATCTCCCTTTGGGAAACGTTCATAATAATAAGCGCTATCTGTCCGTTGGGGTTTTTAAAGGCAACTGCGCGAAGATTATCGCTGTATTTGGTCGTTGCAACGCGCTTCGCTCCGCGGTAAACGTATTTCGAAAAATGACCGATATAGTAATAAATAGGGGTGTAAATAAGCGATTTGCTTTCGGTGTCGAAAAGCACGGGCGCATAGCATCCGCTGGATTTGTCCTCGTAAACAATACCCGCAGTTGCAACGGTTGCTTCGCTTCTGTTGTGGAACGGGCCGCCTTTATCGCTAAGCATAATGTTCCAATCACAAAAAGCGGTGGTGAAGTTCGAAAAATCGCCAACAAGCTCCTTGCCGTATCGCTCGGCGAGCGCAATCGGGTCTTCGTTAATGCTTCCGCAAATTTCCGAGCTTATAAGCTCCTTGCCGAATTGCTCGTGAACTAATCTTAAGCCCTCAAAATGATCGCCCGAATACCAATGGAACGCAACGCCCCAAACGCGTTCCTTTACTTTTTCAGAGGAGAAAATACGCTTGCTTCGGTCATAAACGCGCTCTTTGTTGTGGTCCCAAACCATAATTTTAACGTCGCTAAGCCCCTCCTCGTCAAGCGCGGGCGCTAAATGCTGCTCAATAAAATCGCGCTCTTGCTCGGGAGTGTAGCTACAGCTTTCCCAGGATTGCTTTGCGTTCGGCTCGTTTTGGACGGTAATCGCGGGGATTTTAATCCCTTCCTCTGCCATCGCCTTAATGTATTTCGCGTAATATCTTGCCCAAACGCGCTTGTATTCCTCCTTCAAAGCACCGCCGCGGATAACGTTTTCGTTTTCCTTCATATATGCAGGCGGGCTCCAAGGCGAAGCAAAAAGCACAAGCTCGTCGGTGCAATATTCCAAAGCGTCCTTAATAAAGGGAATAATATATTTTTTGTCGCGCTCTATGTTAAAGGTCTTAAGCTCGCTGTCGCCGTTTTCAACGTAGCTGTAAATATCAAGTGAAAAATCACAGGAATTGATGTGGGTTCTGCCAAAGTTATATCCAACGCCCTCCTCGCGCGAGAAGGTCTTTTTAAGAAAATCCTTCTTTTGCTCGTCTGTAAGCTGGGCGTAATTATATGCCGCCGATTCGGTAAAAGCACCGCCAAAGCCCAAAACGGTTTGGTATTCAATCTCGTCAAAAACGTTAACCATACACGGCTCGGTAATGCTGTTAATGTTGCCGTCCTCTATAACACTTTCATTAAAATAAAGGTTCTCGTGCGGAATGGATTTAATAATTTTCATATCGTACTCCTTGGGGTAGGTTAAATAAAGTATATCATATCTATAAGCCGAATTCAATCATATAATTCAATTATAAGACTTTGAAAAAATAATCCGCAATAACCTCGGCGCTTGCTCGGCAATCTTGTCTGATATCCTATATAACAAATATTAAAAATCGGAAGAAATGCAACAGAGCGCTCTTGTTGTGTTTCTGCTATTTTGTATAGAACGTCTCTTTCCTTTTGCTTCTTCTTACGCGGTTTATATGCCTTTCGAAATCTCCGTTGCTTATAAGCTCCGCAAGCACAAGCTGGATATAAGTCGGAACGGTGCAGGAAAAGAAGCCGAGCTCGCTCGCATATATCCTTGCAAGCTCCTTTGGAAGTACCATATAGCCAATACGGAACGAGGGAGAAACGGTTTTGGAAAAACTGTTCATATAAATAACGTTGTCGCGGAAGGAATGCGAAAACAAGGTTTCCTCGGGCTTTCTGGAAACAGAAAATTCGGATTCGAAATCATCTTCAATTATGTATCTAACGCCCTTGTCTGCCCACTTTAAATATTCGTGCCGCTTCGAAGCCGTTGCCGTAACGCCGCTTGGGTAACTGCGGTAGGGCGAAATATGCAAAATATCGGCGGTTGAATTTTTAAGCGCGCTACTTTCAATACCATCGTGGGATAACGTAAGCTTCTCTAACCTTACGTCCGATGCCTTATATACTTGCTCGATTTTTTGGTAAGAGGGGGCTTCGATTGCATATATCTTGTCTCTGCCTAAAAGCTCAACAAGAAGGGTATATAAATATTCCGAGCCGGAGCCGATAACAATTTGGTCGGTTTCGGCAAGAATGCCTCTGTTTTGCGCCAAATAAACCCTTATCGCCTCTCTAAGCTCTATTGTGCCTAAATTGTCGGAGCGCTCAAGCATTCTTTCACCGTAATCGCTTATAACTTTTCTCATCGTTTTTGCAAGAACGGAAAAGGGAAAGCCCGCCGCTTCGGTCGGCTCGGCGGTAATCGGAGCAATCTTGCTGCTTCTAATCGGCGCGCTAACAAAGCCGTCGTCGGCGCGGAAAATAACAAAAAATCCGCTTCGCTCGCGCGGCTCAATATAGCCCTCCTCGGTTAACAGACAATATGCGTGCTCCGCCGTAACCGTGCTCGTGTTGCTGTCCAGCGCTATCGTGCGCTTCGAGGGAAGCTTGCTCCCAACGGGATATATGCCCTTAATAATGTCCTCGCGCACCTGCAAGTATAATTGAAGATATGCGGGTGTGCGGGATTTTGTGTCGATTATATACTTCATCTGGTTATATAATTTTCTCCGATTTTGACTATTTTCATATTATCAGATTTATTATATACTATGCAAGCGAGTTAATCAATAGATTAATTCAATAAAATAAATTGATAAGGTGTATGTATGAAAAATAATGCAACCAAAAGAATTGTAATCGCCGCAATGCTCGCGGCGCTTACCTGTGTAGCAACAATGATTATAAAAATCCCCTCGCCGCTTAAGGGCTATGTCAATTTAGGAGACGGTATGGTTCTTATCGCGGGTTGGACGTTAAATTCCACCTACGGCTTTCTTGCCGCAGGGCTCGGCTCGGCGTTGGCGGATTTGTTTTCGGGCTATGCGCTCTATGCCCCCGCAACCTTTTTAATTAAAGGCGCTATGGCGCTTGTTGCCTTTTTCCTTTTTAATCTGCTAAACAAAAAATTTGCTAACCTTACCTCGCGTGTTATCGCCGGCTTCGTTGCGGAATTGGTGATGATAGTGGGCTATTACGTTTTCGAGGGCTTTTTGTATGGCTTCGGCGCTTCGCTGGTGAATATCCCCGCAAATTGCGTCCAAGCCGTCGCGGGATTGATTATCGGTTGCGTAGTCGTTAAAATCTTCGAAAAAATCAAAACCACCTTGTAATAGCAAAACAAAAAAGACGGCAAAACCGTCTTTTTGTTTTTGAATTATAACACAATTTTTGATACGGGTTGCATTGGGTTGCAAAGTTGCATTTTGGATTTTGGGTTGCATTTCAATGCAACCTTTTTCTTACGCAACCGTACACTTATTGTATGTAGACTTATTGTGTTCTTAGAATTAAAATATATGTAGTAATTTGTCGAGGTGTAGCCGATGGATATTATAAAAGTTTTTGGAACTAACGTGCGCAAGTACCGCACACAAAAGAAAGTGTCTCAAGAAAAGTTTGCAGAACTGTGTGGATTGCACAGAACTTACATTAGTGATATTGAGTGCTTTCGTCGGAGTATTTCTCTTGATAATATTCAAAAAATTGCAGACGCACTTGAAATTGAAACTTACAAACTGTTTTTGGAGGAATAACCATGAAATATACTCTTAAGCGTATTGTTTTTGAAGAGTTTTCTAAGCTCACCGATTTGATTGAAAAGGATTTTGCAGCCAACTATAAAAGAAAAGTAAACAATTTTCTTCTCAGTCAGATGGATGAAAATATAACAGCAAGCATGGTTTTTGTTAGCAGTTTTGAGTCCAAGAGTGGTTTCGCAATTGAAACTTGCGCTAAGCGTATTGCAAGATTGAAATTTGGTGAGGAAAATGTTCCCGCTATTGTGAACCCTCGAAACCTTCTGCACGATTTTGACGAAACAAGAATATCCGGACAGATTGTTGTTACTGATGTTGATACACATAACGGTAATCTTCGCGGAGAAATTTCTGCTTTTAGAGCTAATAACGAGGCAAAAGGCGCTGGCAAACAGCGTGTTGAAAGTGGTGTTACTCAAAGTAGTATCAAAGAACATCTTCTTCCGCTTTCTGAAAAGTATCGTACCACCGAAATTTTTTCCAAACCAGTAGATTTGGCTTTCTTTGATGGCACAGAATGGAATGTTATGGAACTTAAGGCCGGTGGGGATCTTGATAGCTCCAATGCGCCTTCAAACGTCGAAAAACTGCTCACCATTTATGTGGATATGGGTATTGAAAACTGCAAGGCTTATTTCGCTACGCTCTACAACAAGGACGGAGAAGGAAATACTTGGAAAGGTGCTGTCAAAAAGCATTTAGCATATCCCGAAATGTTCTTAATTGGCAAAAACCTTTGGACAAAAATTCTCCCTGAAGGTATTTCTTTTGAAGAATTTGAGGATATTTACAAAGAAGCTTTGGAAGAAATCGGGTTAAATGACCGCATTGTTGAAATGATCAACAAGTGTATTAATAGTTGATATGTATAAGGTTGAAAAAATTAAATCAAAGAAATACACCCTTGTCAACGGAGATTGTCTCAATTATTTGAGTCAAATTCCGGACAATAGCATTGATCTTATTTTAACTGATCCTCCGTATAACATTGCGCAATATTCTACAGGTAACATTGATTTGCCAGGCCGAAGTGCTCTTAATAACGACTTGGGAGAATGGGATCTTAAAGAAATTGATCCTTTTGCTATGTTGGATGATTTTAAAAGGATACTAAAGCCAGACGGCAATATTTTCGTATTTACAAGTTACAATCTAATAGGAAAATGGCACGCAGCTTTTGATAGTGAGTTTGATACATTTCAATTTTTCGTATGGCACAAGACTAATCCAGCACCGAAGATATTCAAAAATGGATTTTTAAATAGTTGCGAAATGATAGCGTGTATGTGGAACAAAGGTCACAAATGGAATTTTACAACTCAAAACGAAATGCATAACTTCTTTCAAAGTCCTATATGTATGCGTCCAGAGCGTCTATCCAATCCTAAGCATCCTGCTCAGAAGCCTGTTGCACTTCTCGAACATATTATCAATATCGCTTCTAATGAGGGCGACGTCGTATTCGATCCGTTTATGGGCGTTGGATCTGCAGGTGTGGCAGCATTAAAAAGTGGACGTAAATATATCGGAATAGAAATTGAAAAAAACTATTTCGAAGCAGCTGTAAAGAGAATAGATGGGGTGGAAAATAAAAATGACTGAAATAACAAGGGATTTGCTCTACAATAAAATGCTAAGCGAATTAAATGGTTTAGCACAGAATGTTGTTGCCAATTTTAAAGACAATATGGCCAACAGAGAAAATAATCCATTTTTAATCTTCGATGATACTAACATAAAAAAATATATGGCATTAGGACGGAGCGTTGATTCACAATTAGGCAATAGGCTACAACGAATAATTTTCTTTATTGCACGAATGAGGTACAAAACCGAACATGTTCCTAATATTGTTGAGATCAATATCACAGATCGTGCGGCGAGAAACATTGAATGTGTATTATATAGTGTTAGTTGCGATTTGCCTGACGAAGAGCAGAACAAAGGATTTAATCCTTATAGGCAATATATTTATGTAGATACGCACTCATCTGAAAGAGATATAAAAAGAAGTTTAAAAATCAAGGCAAGATCTACATCTTTACATATAGAAAGATATCAGTTTTATGGCATTGCTAACGATGTAATGAACAATTTACTAAACAACAAGGTGTACGGGAAGAAACTTCCTGTTGATTTGCTGTTCTTCAATTGCGCAGATGGAACATTAGACGGAGCAAATGCTTATGAAATAAAAATGGGCGGTAATCTTGATACAAAAAATTCCGAAAGCAATGCCGAAGAAGTGAAAAGGCTTTCCGGTTTGTTCAGTTTCTTAACAAATTGTTCTGCTTATTTCGCAACTTGTTATGGGGAGTGTTCTGCTGCGGTCAAAAGCGATTTGGAAGAAATCCTTGGTGACAATACAATTTGTAACAACCGCACATTCTGGGATAAAATTATTCCTCACGATAAATTTACCTATGATGACTTTATTTCAGTTTATGCAAATGCTTTTCAAGCAACCGGTTTAGAAGAAAGCCTACAAAATCTATAAAAGGAGACAACAGAAGTGAAGAGAGAAATAACTGAAGCAAATTTAATTGAGTTCTTAAAGACTATATTGGAAGTTGAAGGAGAAATTACGTTAACAGAATTTAAAAGACGTGTTCCTTTGGCTTTTGATCTCTCGGACTATGACCTTAGTCCTTCTACAACACGACATGGAGAAGCGATGTATGAGCAACGTTGTAGAAATTTGAATTGTCATAGGAATTTCCCTAAAAACTTGATATCTTATGAGAATTGCGTGTTTAAATCGCGATAAAAATTTAACCTCTCGGCTTTAAACCGAGAGGTTAGTAATAATTAGGTGTTCGACATCTCTATCATTGCGACTTCTAACATTGTAAGTATATTGTTTGTCAAAACTTAGAATATTGAAATCTTTCTCATACAAGCTATTAATAAAGTCGGTGTTCTTAATAACAAGAATGAATTTAGCGAGCGTTTTCTTTAAAGCGTGTGCCAATCGCTCTTGATCAAACTTTGTAAAGTCTTTGCCCTCATAGTCAGAAAAGTCTGTATCATAAGGGGGGTCTAAGAACATGAAGTCATTACTTGTGAGATTGACATTTTCAAAGAAGTCTTCAAAATCAGAGCAATGAATATCTGTGTTAGAAAATAACTGATCAATTTCTCTATTGAACATGTTATCGATTTTTGTTTTCATGTCTTTTCTGTTGTATGACATGCCGCCATATGGTATGTTAAATTCACCTTTGGAATTATAGCGGAACATAGAACCGTAACAATATTCTCTGATGAAATAGAAGTTCGCAGCTTGATATTGAATAGATTGATCAGTAATTCTACCGAGACTAATATCATTAAAGATTTTGCGGAAATACATATAATATCCGCTTGTAAATCCGGTAATCAAGTTCTCGCATAAATCTTCGGTTGTAAATGGTTTTTTATTGTAGTTAGCAACCGTTCTAATAAACTTGTCTTCAACCATTTGATGAAGGAAAGAATCAAAGTCATCTTTATCTAAAAGAAGTTTCTCGCTGAAACCGGAGTTTATTTTATCTGACATACTTGATATCAGTGCTTCTAATGTAGAACTCAACTCGTCCTTTTGAATGATGCCTTCTTTTAATTTGAAAAAGATATGTAATAATTCGTTTGTTTCTTTGCTACATACAGATACGATATTATTAAAACTGTTATTGTAGCACATCAAAAGATCGTAAAGTTGTTTATCTTGCTTCTTGATCAGTTTGTAATATTGAATTAAAGATTCGGAGATATCGTTGATTGCAGCAGACTTAGGCGCAAGATGAAAGAACAGCGCACCACCGCCAAAAAACGGTTCAATATATCGTTTAAAATCAGGAATAAGATGTTCAATCTTATCAATTTCTCTTGATTTGCCGCCTGGCCATTTAATGATTGGATTCACGATATCACCTCAATTCTCTTACAGTATAACACAAAACGAAAAAATATGAAAGCCTTTTTGAATAATTTCATAATTTTCCTTCTACAACAGAAATTAGCTTTATATTTAAACTGAAAAATATAGTCGACTATTTTTACAATGAAACTTTTCCTCCACAATGAAACTAATCTCGGTCACAATGAAACTAATCTTTTGAGAAAAGTTTCGTTGTGATTTGAGTAAGCGAAAGATAGGTGGATTCAAGTCACCCAACTTCGACTTTCGGGTATTCAATTTTGATACGGTGCTCACGGCGCTAAAAAAGCTTCCCCGAAGCATTTTTAGCTTGTTCCCCCGTCGTCCCCGTCGGGACTCCTCGGACGAAGGTTCGCGCCCAACTACAAACGCAAAACAAAAAAGACGGCAAAACCGTCTTTTTGTTTTGGTCGGAGTGAAAGGATTCGAACCTTCGGCCTCGTCGTCCCGAACGACGCGCTCTACCAAACTGAGCCACACCCCGATAAATATTAATTAGAAATTTGGCGTTCGCAAAAACTCCCCAAACCGAGCCACACCCCGAAAAAGTGCTTTGCAAACAACGCGAATGCTATTATACACCATAAAAACCGAGTTGTCAAGTTTGGTATAAGAAACAACACATATTTTCTTGAAATATAATAAAATATGTGATAGAATATAGCATCATTCTACAAAATTCTTTTGGAGTGCCAATGTTAATTATATTAAAACAGCTTGTAATACTCTATATTTTTATAATTCTCGGCTGGGTTTTGGGAAAGGTTAATCCAAAACAGGTTGACCATACGGGAATTCTTTCCTTCCTTTTGGTTAATTTGCTTTTGCCCTGCAAGGTTTTTACCACCTTTGCAAAAAACTTTACCGTTTCCTATATAACCCAAAGCTATAAAACTATCCTCGTTTCGACGGCGCTTTTGCTTTTTATCGTTATTATCTCAAAGCTTTGCGCCCATTCAATCACCAAAAACGAATATGAGCGCAAGGTATATCGCTATTCCTTAACGCTTTCCAACTATGCTTATATGGGCTATGCCCTTTGTGAATCGCTTTTTGGCGAAAGCGGGCTTACAGACCTAATCCTTTTCTGCATCCCCTTTGCCTTCTATACCTATACTTTTGGCTATGCAATGCTTACGGGGAAGGGCAGTATTGCAAAAAAACTAATAAACCCCTTAACGATTTCTATCTTTTTGGGTATCGCGGTTGGTCTTTCGGGCTTAAAATTACCGGATATGGTAACAACCGTACTTTCCAACTCCTCGGCGTGTGTTGCGCCAATAAGTATGCTTTTAACGGGGCTAACGCTTTCGGCGTTCCCGCTAAAATCGCTCGTTACCGATATAAAGGCGTATATCTTGGTTGCTGTACGGCTTTTGGGTTTGCCGCTTTTGGTCTTTGCGATTTGCAAGCTACTCTCGCTCGATTCGGTAATAATGCCCGCAACGCTAATGGCTTGTATGCCTTGCGGTCTTAATTCTATCGTGTTCCCAAAGCTTATCGGCGAGGATTGCTCCTCGGGCGCAAAGCTGGCAACGCTTTCGCATCTGTTTTCCGTCCTAACCGTTCCGGTTTGGATTTCGTTAATATCTCAATAATCCAAAATGACAGAAGGTGTTCTTCTTGAAACGCTTTAAATATAGCGAATATCTTGCCCATATCCTTCCGTGTATGTATTACGGAATAATTTGCGGCGCAATAACCGGCGCGTTTATTTTTCTTTTTAAATTCTGCGCCAAGAAGGTAGAGGAGCTTTCCCACCATCTTTACGAGCTTTCAAAAACCGCTCCGCTTTATATTGCGCTTGTTTTCGTTGCCCTTGTGGCTTTTGCCTTTTTAATGTATTGGCTCCATAAAACCGTTCCCGAATGCCGCGGCGGCGGTATCCCAAGGAGCGAGGGCGTGCTTCGCGGTGTTCTTTCGTTTAGATGGGCAAAAACTCTTTTTGCAACCTTTTTCGGAAGTATGGTAAGCTTTTTTTGCGGGCTTCCGCTCGGTAGCGAGGGTCCCGCCGTTTTAATGGGCACGTCGCTTGGCAAGATGTGTGTTTCCAAAAATCAATCCACCTGGAGCCGCTACGTTATGACGGGTGGCGCGGGTGCCGGCTTTGCGGTTGCAACGGGTTGTGCGCTTTCGGGAATTTTGTTCGCACTCGAGGAAATACATAAGCGCATTACCCCAATGCTCGTTTTAACCGTATCTTCTTCGGTTATCGCGGCAACCTACGTTAACCGTCTGCTTTGCTCCTTCTTTGGTATGGATGCGAATTTATTCCATATAAAAATCGTTTCGGAATATAAGCTCGAGCATATCGGATATCTTTTGCTAATGGGCGTTTTGGTTGCGATCGCGGTTGGCGTGTTCGATGCGTCTATCACCGTTTTTGCCCGCTTAACCGAACGGTTTGCGAGAATCTTTAACCCCGTAACTAAGCTTGTTACCGTTTTTATACTTGGCGGTATTATCGTTTACTTGTTTCCCGAATCGGCTTATAGCGGACATCACACTATCTCCGAAATAGCCGTCGAGTATAAACCTTGGCTCTTTTTGGCGCTCGTTTTCGTAATTAGATTAATTATGATGCTTTTGGTTACAAGCAGCGGCGTAACGGGCGGTATATTTATCCCGACGCTTGCTATCGGTTGCGCCTTTTCGGCTCTTGCCGCAAAATTGCTTTGCGCCTTGGGTATGCCGAGCGAGCTGTTTACCGTAACCGTAATTTTGGGTATGTGCGCCTTTATCGGCGGTACGCTTCGCGCTCCTCTTACCGCTTCGGTTTTGTTTTTGGAGCTAACGGGAGTGTTTACCAACCTTCTTTTCGTAGCACTCGTGGTGTTTACCGTTTCGTTTATAACCGAGCTGTTTAACCTTGCGCCCTTCTACGATACCGCGCTTGAATCGATGGAGCATGCTCAAAACAAGGGCAAAAAGGCGGTTATTTCATATTTTGAGCTAAAAATTTCGGACGATGCCTTTGTTGTCGGTAAAACGGTTAGGGATATAATGTGGCCGCATTCGGCGGTTGTAACGAGCGTAACCCGCGCCGACGAAACCAACCAGGATATGTCTAACGGTGGCGAAAAGAAGCTCTATGCGGGCGATACTATCGTCGTTCGCGTTAAGTATTACGACGAAGCTTTGCTTCGTAAGGACCTTACCGGCTTGGTCGGAAGCGAGTACGATATAAAAATAATTAATGCGTAAATCCCCCCCAAAAAAGAGCCCTTACCGCTTCTTGGGAACCCCAAAAATAACCCAAACAATTAAAAGCCGAGGTTTATGGCTT
>JAZRTL010000217.1:0-8643 GCA_045652025.1 Eubacteriales bacterium | reverse complement strand
CCTTTATTTACGTTACACACGACCAAGAGGAAGCACTTTCTATGTCCGATACCGTTGTTGTTATGGATAACGGTAAGATTCAACAAATCGGTACTCCGTTAGATATTTATAACGAGCCCGAAAACGCTTTCGTTGCAGACTTTATTGGCGAAAGTAATATTATCGACGGCGTTATGCTCGAGGATTTAAAGGTTTCTATCGCGGGTAAGGTTTTCGATTGTCTTGATAAGGGCTTTGATAAAAACGAACCTGTTGACGTTGTTATTAGACCTGAAGACGTTGACGTTGTACCCGTTGAAAAGGGAATGCTTTCCGGCGAGGTTACGAGCGTTACCTTTAAGGGCGTTCATTTTGAAATTATTGTCGATATCAATGGCTTTAAATGGATGATTCAAACCACCGATTACGAGCCCGTTGGTGCTAATATCGGTTTATATATCGAGCCCGATGCAATTCATATTATGAAAAAGAGTGAATATTCGGGTATGTTCGGCGACTATAGCTCCTTTAGCGATGAGCTTGAGAAGCTATCCGAAAATACAGAGGTAGAAGATGAATAAGCGTTCGTCGTTGATACAACGTTTTGTCGCTGCGCCCTATACTGTATGGTCAATTCTTTTCATCGTTATTCCGTTAATTATGGTTGCCTATTACAGTTTTACTAATGCAGACGGTGATTTTACGTTTGATAATATTTTAATGCTTTGTGAATCGGAATATGTTTCTATTTTCACAAGGTCGGTTGCTTATGCGTTTATCGCAACGGTTGTTTGTTTGCTAATTGCCTTTCCGCTTGCTTATTTTATTTCGCAATCAAAGGAAACTACACAAAAAACCGCAATGATGTTAATAATGCTCCCTATGTGGACTAATCTTATTATCAGAACCTTTTCTCTTAGTAATATTATCGCCGACGAGGGTGTTATTAACGCTATTTTAGGACCTATGGGTTTTGAAGTTAGTATGATCGATAGTGCATTTGCAGTTATTTTAGGTATGGTATATAATTACCTACCGTTTATGACGTTGCCTATATACACAATAATATCCAAGCTCGATAAAAACGTTATCGAGGCATCCCAAGACCTTGGTTGTAACAAGTTTATGGTTATTTCCAAGATAATTCTCCCTCTTTCCAAGAGCGGTATCGTTTCGGGTATAACCATGGTGTTTGTTCCCGCAATCAGTACGTTCTATATTTCCCAAAAGCTCGGCGGTACAAATAGCCGTTTGATAGGCGAGGAAATCGAATCGGCGTTTATGAGTAGCGGTAACAAAAACTTCGGTAGCGCTATTTCGCTGGTTTTGATGATTTTAATAATGGTTTCGATATTTGTTATGAACAAATTCTCGGATGATGAAGAAGGCGGGGGTATGTTACTATGAAATATCTTTCCAAAATATACATTTCCGTTATCTTTTTCTTGTTGTACGCACCGATTTTGGTGATGATTGTTTTCTCGTTCAATTCGTCGGATAGCTTAAGCGTTATGAACGGGCTTTCATTTAAGAATTACCAAGAGGTGTTTAGAAATTCCGAGGTAATCGGAGCGTTTAAAAATACCCTAATTCTTGCGGTTTCAACTGCGGCTATTTCGGGTGTGCTTGGTACTGCAGCGGCTGTTGGTATTAGCAGAATGCGCAGTAAATACCTTCGCACAAGCATCCTTTCGGTTACAAATATTCCTATGATGAACCCCGATATTGTTACCGGTGTTTCGCTTATGCTTTTGTTTGTTTCCACAGGCGCTATTATCGGTCTTCAAACAACGCTTAGTTTTTGGACTCTTTTAATTGCCCACGTTACGTTTAGCTTGCCTTATGTAATTTTATCGGTATTGCCTAAAATTAAACAGATGGATAAGCACCTTACAGAAGCGGCAATGGACCTTGGATGCACTCCGCTTATGGCCTTTTTCAAGGTAGAGCTTCCTTGTATAATGCCCGGCGTTGTTTCGGGTATGCTTATGGCGTTTACGCTTTCGCTTGACGACTTTTTAATTAGTTATTTCGTAACGGGTAGTGGTTTCCAAACCTTGCCTATTTATATCTATTCTGCGGTTAAACGTGGTGTTCGTCCTACATTATATGCCGCGAATACGATAATTATACTTGCGGTTTTGGTTCTCTTAATTCTTATCAACTTTGTTGGCGATAAGGATGCAAAGAACAAATCGAAAAGGAGAAAAGTTTAATTGAAAAGAATCTTTTCGCTTATTATAATTGCAATTTTTCTTGCATTTTCCTTCGTTGGTTGCGATAACAGCGAAGAAATTGAAATTGAATATGATGAAGGCACTTTGCAGTTCGATTATTCCTCTTTGGCAGGTACGGAGCTTAAGGTTTATAACTGGGGTAACTATATTTCGGATGGTGCGGATGATACCATCGACGTTAATCTCGAGTTCGAAAAGCTTACCGGAATTAAGGTTATCTACGATAACTACGATTCTAACGAAAGCTTATATGCAAAGCTTTCTGCTGGCGGTACCGATTACGACGTAATAATTCCTTCGGATTATATGATAGGCCGTTTGGAAAAAGAAGGATATTTAGCAGAGCTTGATTTTAATAATATTCCTAACTATAAATATATAGACGAGAAATATTTAAACACAAGCTACGACCCCGAAAACAAATACAGCGTTCCTTATAACGTTGGTTTGGTTGGTGTTATTTATAATACCACTATGGTGGAAGGAACGCCTACAAGCTGGTCTTTGATGTGGGATGAACAATACGAGGGTAAGATATTAACCTTTAACAACCTTCGCGATGCTTTTGCTATTGCTCAATTTTATGAAGGTATTGATATTAATACAACCAATAAATCAGAAATAGACAAATCTTTCGATAAGCTCGTTGAACAAAAGCAAATTCTTCAAAGCTACGTTATGGACGAAGTCTTTAATAAAATGGAAAGTGGGGAAGCCGCTGTTGCGCCTTACTATGCCGGTGACTTCTTTACAATGTACGGTAATAACGAGGATTTGGCGTTTTACTATCCCGAAGAAGGCACAAACGTATTTATCGATGCAGCGTGTGTTCTTAAAAACGCTAAGAATAAAAAAGCTGCTGAGCTTTATATTAATTTTCTATTAGATCCGACTATTGCAAAAGCTAATGCGGAATATATGTACTATGCTTCCCCCAATACCGCGGTGGTAGAAAATGAAGAATATCTTGAATTTTTAGATGAGCTTCATCCCGACGCTTACAATATTCTTTATAGTTATTCGGATAACCCTAAGAATGATTCTTTCTTGGATCTACCCGATGATATAAAGCAATATATGAATGAAAAGTGGACTAAATTAGGCGCTACTATTACCGAAAACAATGAAAACGATATTGTTTATGGTATATGTATTGTTTTAATTGTAATTATCTTGTCTTGGTTCACCTTTAGCGCAATTCGAAAGAAGAAGCGCGAGCTTTTATACGACTAAAAAAATAAGACCTATTTTTAGGTCTTATTTTTGTTTATATTCGTAAATTGCATCCGCTATTTTAGAGAATGCGAAAATATCAAGCTCTTCGCCGCGGATAGTTTCTGCCATACCGCAAGAACGAATAATTTCCGCAATATCTTCTTTGGGAATTTCGTTGCCGAATACAGAGAATAGGGTATTAACAAGCGTTTTTCTTCTTTGAGAAAATGCCGCTCTAATAACAGAAAACAATAAATCCTTACTTTTAGGGTTAACGGGTGGCTCGTTATGTAAATCGAAACGAATTACAGCGCTATCTACCTTTGGCTTTGGGTCAAAGGAACCTGCCTTAACGGTGAAAAGGCGTTTTACGCTTGCATAGTAGCTAATAGAAGCAGTAATTGCACCGTAGCCATCGTCGCCCGCCTTGGAGCAGAATCGCTCCGCAACCTCTTTTTGTACCATAACGGTTATAGTCTTAAAGCCGTGTTCACCTTCGAGAAGCTTCATAACAATATCCGTTGTTATATAATAGGGGAGGTTAGCGCAAACACAAACGTTTCTGTTTTCGAATTCCTCGGATAGTAGCTTGTTTATGTCTATTTTAAGAATATCCTCGTTAATAACCTTAACGTTATTACAACCCGAAAGCTTTTCGGGCAAAATATCCATAAGCTCGGTATCGATTTCTATAGCAATCACCTTCGAGGCGATTGCGCTAAGCTCGCGAGTTAAAATACCAAATCCGGGTCCGATTTCAATAACGCCATCTTCGGGTTGGATACCGCTTTCCGCGGCAATTCTGCGAGGAATTGCAACGTTGGTAAGGAAGTTTTGACCGTATTGCTTCTTCTTTTTAAAATCTGTCATTATTCTTTATCGATAATAGTGAGGAATTTTGCTTGACCCTCGATAGCAAATTGGCCGTGAGGAATAGCAGGTGAGAAATAAATAGAATATCCTGCGGACAATTCAAAGCTTCTGTTGCCAAGGGTAATTCCCAACTTTCGTTCCAAAACGTAGTTGAATTCTTGACCCGAGTGTGTAACTAACGCGGGATGCTCATCCGATTCGGTAAGGGTAACAACCATAGGTTCTTTATCGCGACCGATGTAATTATGCGCAAGTGCTTCGAAGGAGTAGCCGGGGAAGCGTTCTATAGTTACGCCTGCGCCTTTGCGTGTAATGCAATATTCTGCCATTCTGGGCGCTTCACCAAGTATTAATTCGGTAGGGTCAACGCCTAATACAGCCGCGGTGGAATAAATAACGCTAATAGGAATGTCTTTTTCGCCATTTTCATATTCAAGATATTCTTGGACAGAAAGGTTAATTGCATTAGCAACATCTTGCTCGTTAAGGTCAACCGCATCGCGAAGGTATTTAATTCTATTTGCGATTTGTTTAATTTGTTCGTTTACGTTCATATTCATCGCTCCAATGCTTATGTTCTTATTTGATTATACCATTACCTAAAAATATAGTCAAGACTTTAAATAAAGTCGATATTATCAAGTACCAATTTTTTGCCCTTATATGCGAAGGCGTATTTTTGAAATTCCTCGTCTGACAATGATAAAATAAAGCTTTTATCTATTTTTTCGGTTCTTGTTTCGCTAAAATAGGAAATAGGTGAAATTTTAGCGTTTATATTATAAGGACAAACGTTTTGACATATATCGCAGCCCCAAACTATATTGTTATCTTTTAATAATTTCTTTTCTTCGTCCGTTTTTGTTTTCTTTTGGGAAATGCCCGATAAACACTTATATCTATCGATACCTTTTTCTATAATGGCGTTATTAGGGCATGCGGAAACACATTTGCCGCAATTAATACATTCGGTAACGGCAAAAGGAGGTTCGTTATATTCGACATCGGTTATAATCGAGCCGATAAATACAAAGCTACCGTATTCATTATCTATATACAATGAATTTTTGCCGATAACTCCTAAACCGCACATCGCGATTGCAAGCTTTTCGTTAACCGGCGAATGGTCACAAAAGCCCTTAAAGTTGTTTGTTATAGAATATTTAAGCTCGTTTTCTAATCTTTCATATAATTGTCTGCTAAATTTATGGTAATCGTAAACCCTGCAATATTCAGAAAAGCCATCGTTTACAACCTCGGTTGTGGAACGGTAGGGAATACAAAAGGTTATAACGCTCTTTGCCCATTCGGGCAATATTCTTTCGTTAATAATTTCACAATGCTCGATGCCAATAATACCGATTCTTACAATGCCATTAGCTTCCAATACGGTTTTAATTTTATTAAACATATCTTTTCCTTAAAAAAGCAGGCGTTCCGAATAATCGGACGCCTGCCTTGTGAGTTTAATTAGTCGGTAATGTAGGGGATAAGTGCAAGGTGTCTTGCTCTCTTAACAGCAATGGTAAGCTGTCTTTGGTGACGAGCGCAAGTACCGGTAACTCTGCGGGGAAGAATCTTAGCGCGTTCAGAAAGGTTCTTGCTGAAACGTCTGGTATCCTTGTAATCGATGTAATCGATCTTATCAGCGCAGAAAATGCAAACTTTCTTTCTTCTCTTGTTACGGAAGGGAGCTCTTTCGCGTTGTTCGCGGGGCTCTCTGGTTTCCTTACCTTCGGTCTCTGCAGCAGCAGTTTCCTCGGTAACAACAATCTGTTCGTTATCCATTATTATTCTCCTTATCTAAAGTATTAGAAGGGCAGTTCGTCATCATCGGAAAGATCCTCGAAGCCGGAATCTGCCGCAGGTGTGCCGTAAGTGGGGATGTTCTGTTGCATGGATTGACCCATAGCGCCACCCTCTGCCTTGCGTTCAACAAAGGTTACTTCATCAGCAAGGATTTCAACAGAATAGTGCTTAACACCATTGTTGTCGGTCCAGTTGTTGTTCTGAAGCTGACCGCATATAAGAATGGGCTTGCCTTTGGTGAAGAAACGGGAAATAAATTCAGCCGTTTGTCTCCAAGCTACAACGTTAAAGAAATCGGTTTGAGCTTGTTCGCCGGAGCGAGCCGCTCTTCTGTTAACCGCAATGCTAAAGCGTGTAACCGAAACGCCACTGGGGGTAGTCTTCAATTCAGGGTCGGCAACGAGATTACCAACCATTATAACTTTGTTAAATGCCATGATTTTTACCTCACTTTTACAGCCAATCAAACTGTGAAATTACTCTTCGCACTTTACGATGAGCGAACGAAGAATACCATCGGTAATATTATAGATTCTGTCTAATTCAGCCGGGAATTCGGGAGCCGACTTGAAGTTAACACAAACATAATAACCTTCAGTAAGATCTTCGATGGGGTACGCGAATTTTCTGTTGCCCCAAGTATCAATCTCTACTGCTTCTGCATTAGAGCTGATGAGAGAAGTGAATTTCTCAACGAGAGCTTTAACGCTTTCTTCGCCAAGAGCACTGTTAACAACAAAAACTGTTTCGTACTTGTTCATCATCTACACCTCCTTTTGGACTTTGGCTCCGCTTTTGAACGGAGCAAGGAGAAACAAAAGTTTCTATCTAAATTAATATATCATAAAATAATATATTTGTCAACTATTTTTTATTCGCCGTCTTTGGTGTTGTAACGCTTCAACAATCTGCGAATTCTAGCCGCGCTATCAAGAAGCGGGGAAATAGATTCATCGTTGTTGAGAGTGCAAAGAATCTTAGCGATAAACTTGGACATATCTACCTGCTCGAACCAGGGGCGCTTAAGAAGCTCCTCGGGTGCGTAGGTAAGGTTGGTGGAATAAAGCTTCTTTAGCTTGCCTTCTTCATAGAGCTTGTCGAACTTCTCGAGACCCTTGGTGAAGAATGCAAAGGAAACAGCCGCATAAACGTCGCCAACGTTGCGCTTTTGAATTTCGTTAATAACGTCGATAACAGATTCGCCGGAAGCGATCATATCGTCGATAATAAGAACGCGCTTGCCATCAAGAGGACCACCGATGTATTCGTGTTGAACGATAGGGTTTTTACCGTCTACGATTCTGGAATGGTCGCGTCTTTTATAGAACATACCAACGTCAAGACCAAGAACGTTAGCATAGTAAATTGCACGGTCCATAGCGCCGGTATCGGGGCTGATAACGGTCATATTATCCTTAAAGATATCATCGCCTTCGTTTTGGATAAAGCGTTTAAGCATGGAATAGGTAGGATAAATATTTTCGAACGAGGTGCCGGGGATAGCGTTGTAGATTGTAGAATCGTGTGCATCGAAGGTAAGGATGCAATCTACGCCGAGATTTTGAAGCTCCTCGAGCGATTGAGCACAGTCGAGCGATTCTCTGCCTTTTCTCTTGTGTTGACGAGAGGAATAAAGCAAGGGCATAAGAACGGTAACTCTGTTTGCCTTACCGCCGATAGCCGAAAGAACGCGCTTTATATCACGGAAGTGGTCATCCGGGCTCATATGGTTTTCAAAGCCGCAAAGGTCGTAAGTACAGCTATAGTTACCGATATCGCAAAGAATGTAGATATCTCTGCCACGAACCGAAGCATTAATCTTAACCTTACCTTCGCCGTTGTTAAATCTTACTTCCTCGATAGGAATGATGTAACTTTCGCCGCTTTCTTCATTGCGCAACTGACGAATAAATTGATCTACCTCGCTACCGAGCTGCTTGCAGCTTTGCATAACGATAAGACCCATTTTTCCATGATGTGTTTGGTGAGCCATGATGACACTCCTTTAGAATTTAATTTTACAAACTTATTTTATCTAAAAAATTACATTTTGTATATTGACTATTTGAACAAAACGGCGCGAATTTTTTGTTTATTTTCAAAATTTTGTATAAAGATTTTCTATTTTATCTTTTTATAAAGAAAATAATTGACATATATAATTAAATATGGTATTCTTATAAAGAACAAAAGTTCTTTTGGAGGTAAAAGTTATGGCTACGAAAGATAATATTGACAGCAAAAAGCTCGCGTTGGAGACCGCGCTTGCTCAAATCGAAAAGCAATGCGGTAAGGGCTCTATTATGCGCCTTGGCGAAAATGCGGGTATGGAAATAAAAAGTGTTTCTACCGGTTCGCTCTCTTTGGACGTTGCGCTTGGTATTGGCGGCGTTCCCAAGGGTAGAATTATCGAGATTTTTGGACCGGAATCCTCGGGTAAAACCACTCTTGCTTTGCATATAATAGCAGAGGTTCAAAAAGCGGGTGGTGAAGCGGCGTTTATTGATGCTGAGCACGCGCTTGACCCCGT
>JAZRTL010000216.1:0-2860 GCA_045652025.1 Eubacteriales bacterium | reverse complement strand
CAATGCGGATACCGAATAGAGTCTTTCCGCTTCATCTCTAAGTCCCTTAAGTACGTCAGGAATCAATTTATCAAAACCGTAGTCGCGGTATTCATCGGCATCGGGACCGGTGATCATAAGGATCTTACGGTAATGAGCATTAATATTGGTAAGAGAAGTTTCTACCGAGCTAAGCACGTTAGAAATATCACCAAGAACAACTTGAAGTCTGATGGTGTTTACCTTACCCGCCTCGAGATAGAACTTAAAGTTGTTCTTACCATCGTTCAAGGGCTTGGTTTCCCACATATCAGAATAAGGGAATCTAAGGTTGCCCGCTTCTACAAAGGGAACTTCACCATTAATATAAATACGTCTGGAAACATAGATACCAGAATAGAAGTTTTGTAAGCTTCTGGGGATTATATTGTAGAAGCCGCTTTCGGGAACTTCCACCTGCCACTCGATCCATTGACCAACGTACTGCCACTTATCGCCACCGATTTGGTTAAGACGGATAAGAGCGGGGTCTTGGGGCTCGGAGAAGCTGGACGCACGGTCGTTAAGAGCGTAAATGGTGTTACCGGAGGTATATACGGGATATTCCGCCTGAATCTTTACGCTTTCGCTACCTGTGTAATCCTTCTTATCCGAATGTGCCTTAAGGTATTCCTCGTAAGTAATGGTAGAGGGCGCCTTAACGAGTTTAATGCTCTTAATAGCGATAGGTTCTCTGATTGCCTGCAAGCTAAAGGTATGTTTACCTGCGCTAAAGCAGAAGGTAAGAGGTTCGCTATAATAGCCGGTGGAGTCGTAGATATAGTTGCTAGTCCAAGTAGAAACAAGTTTCTTATCGGGCTTAAGCTCGTTGCCGTTCATATCACGTAGGAAAATACGATCGCTATCAGCGTTCATATTTTCTTGGTTCATAATGAACTCAAGGAATTGCTTATCATCCGAGGCATAAGTCTTCTTGCTACCGTCAGCATTATATATAACCTTGCCGTTTTCATCGAACGCGGTATATACATCGGTCCAAATCTTTTCGAACTCAACGGAGCGAGCTTCCTTGTAGGGCACCTTACCATCTACAAGAACATATCTTTCAGCCGCAGTGGACTTAGAGATAAAGTTCGCACCAAAATCAAAGTCGCCGGTGTAATATTCAACAAGAACATTATAACGAACGTCTTTGTCAAAGTTGAGAGTCCAAGTTACAGTGCTGTTATCACCGCAGACAAGAACCTTGCCTTTGTAGTCGCCAAGGCCATCAACAACGGTAATAGCACCGGAAGACCAAATACGCTCTGCGTCTTCCTTGCTAAGTTCACCATCGGGCTTAACATCGTAGTTAACGATATCAAGCGATAGTTCTTCGCCGAAATCAATTTCGCCGTACAACGCCTTATACTCTTCGTAAGTGGTAGCTGTAAGAACGCTTTCCACATCGTCGAGCGAAGTACGGTAAATAGACTCGGAGCCGTTGAAGTAATCACCTATAGCAGATGCCCAAATGCCGCCGAAGCTCGTGAACAACATCGAGATCAACAGCAAATAGATGCAAAAACTTTTGGGTTTTCTTCTGTTTCCAGTCATTTCGTTTCCTCCTGAGAAGAGTGCTTAGTTACAGCAGCGCATAAAAACACTACTATATTTTTATAAATAGATATTAACACAACGCCATCTTTTTGTCAAGTATGCATATAAAAGTAAGCTCTAATTGATACATTTTTCACACATTTTGTCATAGCACTAAAAATTCGACTTTTTTTGCATTTTTTAACAACTTGTTTAAAATTTTAACCAAATTATAACTTTGGGCGCTTATAAATTTTAACAATCATTAACGCACGAAAAGGCACCAACATCGCGAAACCCATTGGTATTCCAAGGTTTTAAACATCGCAACGCTAATTCGCAGTTTACAAATTTACAATTATAAACCGCCCACATAATATACAATAATATACAATCCATTCCCTATCGCACTCACGCAAAATGCATATTTTTACATTTTTAAACAAAATTACAGCTAATTTTATTGTGCATTTAACACACATTCAACGTTTATATTTTGTAGATATACAAAACATTCGTTCTTTAAATTTTATATAGAAAAGGCGGCTTTTCGCCGCCTTTGAATTAAGCTATGGGGAGTTTAACGGAAACTACAAAGCCCTTTGAGCCATCACCCGAAACGTTATAGGTATAGCGTTCGTCGGACGGAACGGGAACCTTCGTTACAGAAGAAGTTGTGTCCGCAGGAACGTAATAGATAACGTAAGCAGTGTTATCCTCTAAACCGCTTCTGAATTCGATAACGCGTTCGGTAGTAATCTTATCGATATATTCTTCCAAGCATAGATTATAGTAGTTCATATAGTAGCTATGTTCTATACCAACGTATCTATAAATCTTTAGGTTTTCCTCGAAGCCGGTATATTGTTTTTTATCGGCAGGATAACGTTGAACAACGCCATAGCGATAGGATTGCTCGCGAAGGAATTGGAACGCGGGATCGCTAAAGCTATAGGACGAACGGTGAATAGAGAACAAGAAGGAATATCCGCTCGTTAGATCGATAGAACCGTTTTCGGAGCTAACTCCGCTTGCAGAGATAAGTGCTTCGCCAATAATTAAGCCGTTATTGGGAACAGCGTTATAGAAATTAACGATAAATTGGTCGATACCTTTAATAGCGGTGGTATATGCTTTTAAGCTGTAATCCTTCAAGCCGTAAACACCGGGGGTCATAACCTCGTGAACACCTGCGGTTTTAGAGGTATCTATTGTAGGAACGGAGCTGCCGTTTTTAACGATAGCAAGACTACCGTTAGAGATTTCTTTATTATCAATAGATATTTCGGTATAATCGATGCTA